>DAOUUM010000013.1 GCA_030668165.1 Candidatus Heimdallarchaeota archaeon | reverse complement strand
GTCAGTGTGTGCCTCCATTTGGTATCCAGAGCTTGTTTTACCATGCCATCTGAACTCTTTAACTTCATGATCATAATCCAAATAGGTATCCCATCCGGCATAAACACTGAAGATATCATCATCATATATCCTAAAATTCCTTGTTTGCTCATTACCATACTCATCATAGTAACTGGTTTCACCAAAATCAATAAAATCAAGAGATCCATTCTGAGCTTGATCAATCACATATCTTTGATCAAAGTGATCTTTTGAGTAAATTGGTTCCCCTTCACCTACATTGAATTCATATACGAGATCCATTGACAGCGAAACTCCCAGATCATCATCCAACATAATTTCTAGATATATGCTCTGCATGAGACCTGTGCTCATATCCCAGGTGGCATTCTCAAAACTGTAGTCATCATCATAATGAACTTCCACGGTCGATCCATCATTTACAACAGTTGCACCAGTCGCCTCGAAATCATCTGTGATATTGCCATAGAATGCATCATTGCCCACAGGCATGATAGGATACCAGACTCTTGGTCCATCATTAGCAACACCTATTTCTCCGAATTCAAAATGGAAACTTGATTGCCATTCTGTAGTCATTGCACTTCCATTCCAGTTCATATATTCATCAATATCACTAATTTCATGAAGCATGAATACTAGGAGGCCATTAGAGAGATTATTGTATTCATTCATAGTCTCATACTCGTAACCATCACCAAATGGAATAGAAGCATTTGTTTTTACATCATATGCCCACATCAGTCCAGGTGCAACACCCCAGCTCATACCCCATTGACTCTGATCTCTAACATACATAAAAGATAGTTCTAATAGGTAATTTAGCCCATCATTGGTACCTGTTGCCTTGTAATACAATAATATTCCAGTATCCATGTTCCAAGTTGCAGTGAATGAACTTACATTCATTGTTGCATCAAGAGGACCGGTTAAAGTGAATTCATTGTTTGCGGTGGATGCTGTCCAACCAGCTGCATTCCAGGTATCTGCAACGTGCTGCCAGTCAGTCATTGTTCCATCGGCCAGATAATCCTGTGGAATAGTCATTGCTGGCATGAAGAAAGCAGGTCCACCAAAATCCGGATATTCACCATAGCTCACATTCCAGTCATATTGGTGGTTCCAAGACTCTGTTGTGGAGCTTGTTTTGAGCCAAACATTACTCTGATCGGTCTCATGATTGCTTAAATCTTCTAGATGATCTAATCCAACTGTCAGCAAATCATCTATTCTTATGGCACCGATGTCTTTTTCTTGATCTGTACCCTCGTCATACATAGAAATATTCCAGTAATCGTTCGGTCCGTACAACACATCATCTACATTGTAGATCAGTTGTTGATTTTCTTCTACTACCCAACTTGTGTTAATATCATCCCAGGCTGTAGTGGGACTTGTCAATCCCATAGCCGAGATAACTAACAGGGTAGCTATTATTGTGGTTTTGTATTTAGTTTTCATAAGTACACCTTGCTAATAATGCGTAATGATTATGACTAATTACTATCGTATAAATACCTTTCAGAATCCTATAATTTGATTTTACACTTTGATGATCAGATTTCCGTCATAATTAATGAAACAGTTCTTTTGTTTAAAATAATTCGTAATATCGAATTTCCGTTTTACTTAATATATGGATCAAATCCCTTTTATCGTTATCTTGTTAAAAAATATACTTTGTTGCATTAATCATTCATGGTATAGCTGTAACTATTCTATCTGCTATTTTCGGCATCCCCGAACCTCTTACCCTAACATGTCTAACAGCCATTACTTTGATGAAATTTGTAATAAGGAATGATAAAATTGCATATCCCCAGACAAATATTGCCAAAATCCAACCGATCGGGGTCATGAATACTCCTATAGCAGCGAATACAGTGGCAACTACTTGGGTCGTCTCTGAAATTACAATCAATTTCTTAGCCGGATATGGCTTGTGCCAGAAATTATTCTCTTCAGTTCTTGTTAGATAAATTGTCATATGACCACTGACCGCTAATTTTAGGAATATTAATGTCTGTAATTCCAATACACTGAGTTGAAGGAGATTTTTACCGATTAAGAATAGAATAAAACTGAAACAGACACCAGTTAACCCTAGTATGGAAGAAACAAACAAAATCCTGCGCATTTTCCACCGATTTGGATATTGAGATGGTTTAGCATTATCAAATGCAATTGCCATAATTGGTAAATCATTCAATAGGGCTAAGATCACAATCATGACTGCTGTGATAGGATAAAAATTATATGTTAAAATAACCAAAACCAGAAATATTAGAACTCTGACAGTCTCTGCAATTCGATAAGTTGTGTAGCTTTTCATTCGTTCAAATATTTTTCGACTCTCCTCAGTGGCTTCTATGATAACTGAAAGTCCGGGCTCAGTGAGTACAATATCCGCTGCAGATTTTGCAGCATCAGTAGCATTGGATACAGCAATACCGACATTTGCCTTTTTTAGTGCTGGAGTATCGTTGACGCCATCTCCAGTCATCCCTACAATGTGACCTTTCTTTTGAAGAAACTCCACTATTTTGTATTTGTGTTCTGGATAGACTTCCGCATACCCATCAGTATTCTGGACTAAATTTAGACAATTAGTGTCTCCCTCTTCAAACAGTGTTGATGCCGAGACAATATTATTCCCTAAACCCAGCTCGGATGCTGTTTGCTTGGAAATGGCAATGTGATCGCCAGTAATCATTTTGACATCCATTCCCAGAGCTATTGCCTTTTTGATTGTTGAAGCAGAATCTTCTCGTGGGGGGTCAAATAGGGATACAATACCAATAAAGTGCCATATATTCTTTCCTTCAGTTTTTGCCACTCCCAATACACGGAACCCTTCTGATGCAAATCGATTCTCACGTTCCTCCACGATTGATGTAATACTGTCTTTATCTGAGACTAAGGATAAGATTGATTGGATTGCTCCTTTTGATACTCTCATGGTTTGTCCATCTTTCACCACTACAGCTTCTGTCCTTTTGGTAATTGGATCAAATGGAATAAATTTTTGAATCACAAAATCTTTTGTATCTCCTTCCATTGCTCTGAATTTATTGATAAATATATCATCAATAGGATCTTTGTCATCCTCTCTTGATGCCAATACACCAAATTGAATTACTTCTTTGGGAGTATAATTTTCGAAAGCTACAATCTCTCCAATGGAAAGTTCATTCTTGGTCAATGTACCGGTTTTATCGGAGCAGAGGATATCCATTCCAGCTAGTTCTTCAATTGACAACAATCTTTTCGTAATTGCCTTCTTCTTGGCAAGATCAGAAGCACCTACTGCCATAGAAACCATTAATACTGCTGGAAGAGCAACTGGGATGGCTGCTATGATCAATACCAAGGCAAATTGAAGTAATTCATACATATTTTCACCTCGGGATAATCCAACAATAAATACTACGAGCACCAAGCCGATGGCTAGTACAATCAAAAAATTTCCAATGTTGATGACGGCTTTTTGAAAATGACTCTCTTTTTTTGCCTCGGAAACTAGGGAAGTAGTTTTACCAAAAAATGTGTCAACACCTGTGCTAATTACGATTGCGGTCATTTCACCCTTCTTAACAATTGATCCCCCATAAACTATATCTGAAGATTTTTTGTTTGAAGGTAGCGATTCTCCAGTCAATGCGGATTCATCAAGATTGAGATAATCGCCCTCTAATAATATTAAATCAGCAGGGATGATGTCTCCAAGCCGAATTCGAACTGTATCGCCAGGAACGAGTTCTCTTGCATTGATAACTTGCCAATTATTATCTCTCAGAACCCTTGCTGTTATTGCAAGTTTATTCTTAAGCAATTCAACTGCATTCTCAGCTTTGTTCTCTTCCCAAAATCTGACTCCTGCATTAATAAGTAGCATTACAATTATTATAAAAAAATCTTCCCAGTGTTGAACTATTATTGAAAGAATGGCTGCAATTTCAATCATCCAGGGAATGGGTCCCCAAAAATTGATCAAGAATCTCTTGATCGGGCTTGTCTTCTCTTCGATAATCTCATTGAATCCAAATGATTCGATACGGTGTTTTGCTTCCGATAATGTGAGCCCATTTTGAGTGGTTTCTAATTTTGCGAGTATCTGATTAATACTTAATCCTTTTGCTGTTTCGGTCTTTATTCTCTCTGTATACGTATTTCATACCTTCTCCTTATTGTAAACAAAATCACACATTAACAATTACTCCTTGTCATTGAGTTCATCGTGCAATTCATCATTAATCATGTCAATTACTTGCTGAGCAAGGAATATATGTGGTATATGAAATAGCAAAGGATTGATTATCAAGTGATGTTTTGTGGTGTGCATAACTATATATTGTTTTTATAGTATAAATATACAATGAAGTTTGAATAATTGGATAGAATTATAATTACTATTTTATGATTTTATGTCATAATATCTATAATTGAGTGATTTGATCAAAATTATTGTTATTAGCAATCATTAATATATATTGACAATTGATTATTGAAACCTAATTAGGATATGCCTAACTCTGGTCTTCTACACTTAACGTGCGAGTTATTAAGCTAAACAGCTCATTCTTTATTTTAGTTAATTTTTAAGTGCGAAATTGGAAAAAATATCATTTCACCCTCTACTAATAATCTATATCTATCTCAATTGGGTTTAACGGGTAATATTAAAAATTACCAGTAAATAAACTATCATGGATATAGTAATTAATGATGTATCAAAGGTGTACAAAGAGGGAACAAAAGCCCTGTCTAATTTCTCTCTTGAATTGTCTCCTGGAATTATTGGTCTACTCGGACCAAATGGGGCAGGCAAGTCTACATTAATGAGAATACTCTCCACCATCCAGAAACAAACTTCTGGAACCATAACAGCAGACGGAATAAATATTAGTAAGGATCCAGATTATTTGAGATCTAATTTGGGGTATCTTCCACAATATTTTGGTATTTATCCAAATTTGACTGCAAATGAATTTTTAACATATTTGGCTGTTTTAAAGGGCATTGATAAACAATCTGCAAAGGATAAAATCGATGAATTACTAGTATTTTTAAATCTTGACCATGCAAAAAATAAGAAACTAAAGGAATTTTCTGGAGGTATGAAACAGAGAGTTGGTATTGCACAGGCATTGCTAAATGATCCCAAAGTTCTAATTGTAGATGAACCAACTGCTGGTCTCGATCCTGTAGAGAGAAGAAGATTTACTAATTTATTAACAGAATTATCTGAGGATAAATTAATCATTTTATCATCTCATATAGTTTCAGATATAGAATCTACTGCTACTGATATTGCAATTATTAATAAGGGGATGAATGTGGTAAAAGATACACCAGAAGCACTCTTATCTAAGGTAAAAGGTATGGTGTACAAGACTATAATCCAGAGCCATGAATTATCAGATTTTCGTAAAAATCATGTAATTACCTCTACATATCGTAAGGCAGAGGGGGTGGAGGTCCGATATTTGACATCAAATCCCATAGCAGATGACATAGCAGTTGTTCCAAACTTAGAAGAAGCCTACATCTATTTGATCAGAGGTGATTAATATTGTTTATCAATATGTTAAAAACGAATCTAAGAATTAAATTCCGTCAAAGAGGATTTCAATATATTCTAATAGCAGCAATATTTCTTAATTTGATATTTCTACCTGATAGAGATGCAGGGTATAACACTCTACTTGTGGATGATTATACTGGTTTCTATAATTCTGCATTTATTGGTCTAACTACAGCAGTTCTTACAGTATTCTTTATGTCTTTATTTGGATTTTATCTCTTATCTGGATTGATAATTGAGGATTATAATACAGAGGTGGGACAGGTAATTGCTACTACCTCAGTAAATGATAAAGAATATATTCTGGGAAAATTTATATCTAATTTTGTTATATTAATGGTAATTGATTTAATTATAATCTGTACTGCAGTAATAGTACAGCTAGTCAGGGGCGAATATTTAAAAATTGAATTAGGTAAAATTGTTTTACCTCATTTAATTTATGTCATACCTGCATTTATTTTTTTCTCAGCATTGACTATTTTGTTTGAATTATTATTTCGATCTAGACCCAGTTTTGGTAACATAAGCTACTTTTTTATCTGGATGATATCAATTCCAATTTCATTTGATAGCAGTTTCGATCTGCTGGGATATCATGGATATGAAGTATATATCAGAAATAACTTTTCATCTCTATATGAAAACTCAATTATACTGGGAACAGGCGATTTACCTGCAACATTTGTCGAATACCCAGGTATAATTTTTAATATTTCTATGATAATTCCACCCCTAGTATTGTTTATCTTGACAGGAATTATCCTAAATTCTTCAATAAAATATTTTGATAGATTTAGTCTTAGCGAGAGAAAAATGGAACTTAAGATAAATGACTACAATAGACGATTGGCAGAGTACAAAATTAAGTATCAAAGGATCATATCAATATTTAAGAGAAATAAGAAATCAACTGATGAAATTCAAACAAACAATGAGATTGGATTAGCTGAACCAGAATATAGTATTAGTAAAGTAATTAAAACAAGTAAAACGATCACCCTAGATAATATTAAAATTGAATTCAAGCAACTAGTGGGCACTATTTCTTATAAATGGAAATTATTTTACTTAATTTTACTTTCTATCTCATTTATTGATAGTTCAATTCTTTCAAGTATCGGAATGATTGTATGGTTAATTCCAATTGTGAAATTAAGTAAAATTGGAATTCAGGAAAGGCTAAATTCGATAGAGGAATTAGTTTTTTCCACTCCTAATTTGCTAAAAAAGCAGTTTTTATCTATGTTTGTAAGTGCACTCCTTTTCGTTATGATGGCTACAAGCCCATTCTTATTAAATTTAATACTGTTCAGACCTATAGGTATCATAGGATGGATAATCAGTAGTATATTTCTAGTATCATCTGCATTAGTACTGAATATGATCGCCAATAATGAAAAATTATTCACAATTATCTACCTTATTGTATGGTATCTGGGTCCAGCTAATCAATTGAACTGGATTGATTTCACATTTATACAAGATTATATGTTAACTCTTAGATATTCGATTTTTGCGTTTCTTAGCATCTTATTGATAATATTTGGAATATTTTTGAGAAAGCGTCAGATAGATAATGCCTATCCATAATATTTGTGTGTCCCATTTAATATTTCACGTTTTATCCCATCTAATTCCATTTTTCACAGTTTAATTACTTAACAAATGGATCCTGCAGGTATATCTTATCCTTACCACATTTGGTACAGTTACCCAACTCGGCACAGTATCCAAATACAATCCCACGAGCCAGCAGATTAGATTTCTCATCTGATAGGTTATCAATACCCCTGAAATCAGGAGTTTTGCCCACCTCACGCAACAATGCCTTGGCCCACTCCTGCACCTCAGGTCTTGCATGAATACATGTTCTGATTGCCATGAGATTCAAGAAACTGAAAATATCCATCATCTCTATCTGAATTAGCTCAAAATTATGTGGTATTACATTGATGGCTTCTTTTGGTTCTACTCCCTGTTTAACAAGGGAGAAATATAGATCCAGGGATTGTTGAGATAATTCCATGAATCTTTCAGGTATATCTGATCCAGACGCTTGTTGTCTCCTGTACAGAATGGGCATATCCACCCGTGGGTTATTCTCAAGAGCATGATAAATCGGTTGGATCATACGATTTGATCTTGTATGTCTCCAGGTATCAATACCTCCACTGATATCTATCTTGGAAACAAAGGCAAATGATGCCATCTCCAACGCTGTTTTACTTGCCTCATCTTTATTTTTGAACAGTTCAAGTAATTCCTCAAGTGATAAGCCCAACGGATTGAAGTATCCCATGAACATGGCATCAGGACCTCTTTCCTTGAATAGCTGATCTAAATTTAGACTGTTGTAAATTTTCTCAAAATGCCTGTTTTCTGGAAGTAGAAAACTATGATCCGAGTACCACAGCATTGGTTCATCCATCAGATCCGTACTTCCGATCTCCGCTGCCATTCTCAACTGCATCTTGTACTGTTCCTCATTCTCTGAATATCTCTTGTCCAGTTGAAAAGATTCAAACATTATTGGATATTCTGATTTAACCGAGTTATACATCTTATTGGAGAAGTCACTGACCGACCTGGGTAGATAATCCAGGTTCCTCCATCTTGAGTACCCCTTTGCAGAGCGCAAGTCAAGATTACCCGAAAATCTGGTTTTAACTGATAAGGGTAGGATTTTAAAAGAATCTTGTATATAAGGATCAAATCCCTTGTATTTTGTGGGTCTTGTATCAACTATCTCCCAGTACTGATCAAATCTTTCATTATATGATGACTTCACCTCATCATTATCAGCGAGGGCTGGTATCTCAACGACATCTGTTAATACTACCGATCTTCTGGTCTGTTGTTGCATTCTGTAGAATTTCCCCAGGGTGAAAGTGGAAGATACCAATGATGAGGTCACGGTTTCAAAATCAATTCCAGAAACAAGCATACTACCCATGTGTTGTCTGTTCCAGGAATGTTTTCTCACACCCTCTACAAATTTGATCTGAATCTCCCTGGGGAGTGATTTCTTCTCCCAGTAGGTATCTGATGCACTACCAGTTTTCAGAGTTGCATTGATTTTACTGGCAAACCATAGATCAGGATCATCTACTAATTGGCGAGATCCATCGGGGTGTTTGATTCTGGGGAGATGCGCATAGGCATCAAATGATTGGTTTACGGTTTCAAGCTTTCTTTTTTCACTCAAGAAGATCTAAATCATTCTAATCACTGTTGCGTATAAAGCTTATTCATAAATATTTTAATTATAAACAATTTCTTTGTAGAAAAAATATAGTACTAACTAGGATAATAAAAATAGATGGTATTACCTGAAATTGGCAAACAAGATGGAGAAGGTAAAGAACATTCAATTACTCGCATTTTTAGAACTTTCTCCAATTCTAATACCATATTTCCTGGGATTTTTTGTTTTCAGGGGTTTCTATGCCATATTTCCACTGTTTTTGCAGATAAAAAATGACTATACTGATACAGAGATTGTTGCCATATGGGCTTTGGTTTCTGGATTTGCCCTTTTCATTGGAGGACTTACAAGAATTCCAGCAGGATTAATATCTGACAGGATTGGGAGAAAGAATGCAATTTTTCTTGCTTACTTCATTTATATTCTTGCACTGATCCTTTTACTGCTTGTGGATGGAATAATCTCTGCAATCATAGCAATTACCCTGGTAAGAACAGGACTTAATCTTTATGCCATGACGGGCAGGGGCATTGTCTCAGGATCACACAGGGAGAAGGGATTCAAGAATGGCCTCCTATCAGCCATGGTGGGTACTGGATCATTATTGGGTCCGATAATTTTTTCCTTCTCACTAGAGAATTTCCAACCTGATTTTATGCTGTATATTGCACTTGTTTTCATTTTAGTTGATAGTGCGCTGTTTTTAGGAGCTCTTAAGGTAGTACCCAAATTTTTTGCGAAGATCACAGATGAGGTGATGGAGTTTGATCTGAAACCTCTGGTTAAGAAGCGTGCAAAATTCTTGGTGCCCGGATTCAGGGCAAAAGGTGTTGTGTTATCCATAACCTACTTCTTTCTGGCAGGAATTATTTATGGTCTGATAACAACTGTGTACTCGATTTTTGGATATAATATTTTAAATATCAGCATTTTCAATATTGGATTGATTGTGGGGATTGGAGCAGCAATACAGATTATCTGGGCCCCATTAACAGGTATTTTCTATATGAAATTTATTGATGAAAATATAAGAATTTTGGCATGGATTGGATTGACACTGGCTAGTTTCCTAGTTTTTCTGGGACAATTCAGCCCTATCTTATTTATAATAGGATATATGCTATTAACCCTGTCCAATGCCTCCTATTTTACAATGGAGATCACTAGATTGGGGAGATTGGTTGATCCAAAAGAATTTGCGATTATATTCGGCACAGCAACCTCTCTGAGCATAATAGGTTCTTCTTTTGCGAGTTATGCTTCAAACGAATTATACTTGCTAAATCCTGCTTATACATTTTTATTATCCGCTTTGATGGCTTTTACCGGGCTATTGTACCTATTATTTATCAGAATTAAGTCAAGAGTTTATTAATTTCTAACCATGGCAAAAGAATCCATGGAGATATTACCGTAATAGAAGCCTGTGAAAACCTCTGTGAGATAATCTTTTTGTTGCATTGTACCCAGGGTAAAGAATAGGGGTAAAATTCTAGATGTTAAGATAGCTTTTTCTGAATGGGGAGCATTTTTCTCATAATTGCTGAGATTCTTCATATTCATATCTCTTAAATTATCGGTAAACCAATGAATTGTCTCCTTTGCCCAGTTATCTGGCTCTTGATGTTTGTTTTCAAAATCTGATGTGGTTTTGTCATAAACAACATTTCCAGTTCCGATCAATAGTACCCCTCTTTTCCTCAATTGTGAGAGTACCTGACCAATTTTGATCATTTTATGTGCATCAAATTGTTTGGGAACTGATAATTGGATAACAGGAATACTGGCATCCGGAAAGGTCATGTATAATGGTACCCAAACTCCTGAATCAATTCCCCTTTCTTCCACTAGTTTGGTTTTGATACCAGCATCTTCCAAGATAATACTTATTTGCTCAGAGAGTTCTGGTTCACCAACACATGGATAGGTTAATTGTTTCAGTGATTCTGGAAAACCTGCAACATCAAAGATTTGTTCAGGATATGTATCCGCGGTGATATGAACGCTACCATCTGTAATCCAATTCGGAGACATCACAACAATGGCACTTGGTGAGGACAATTTTGAAGTGAAATCAGTCAATGTTTCATTGAAATCATCAAATTCCATGGCCAACATGGGAGATCCCAGACCGATGAATAATGAAGCCTGTATCTGGTTATCCGAACGAACCATTTCCAATCTATCTTCTGCAAACACTATCTATCAACAAAAATGCAACTAAATATGTATTTCTCTTAGTATACGTTAGTTTTGGGATTATTAGTTCTCCAATTACTTGAACAATGAATTTGTTTTTTTCGAACTCAATTTGAAATCACAATCCAATCAACTTATTCACCACTTTAGGCAAAGGCATTAACAATTGGATACCCTTGAAGGACAAGTTAAAAATATGAAATGGGGCATACTTTTTTAAGTGGCATTCTCATCACTTGAAACCATAGATTATATTTTTATTATTGCTGATGTAGTAATTCTTTCCGCTTTTATAATTTGGTTTTTTTTGACATATACTAGGGAGAAAAATTGTCAAGATATAACTGTGAATAAAGCAATGCTAATCCGATGGAGATATTTCCTATACATAGCAATCTTTGCCACGTGGGGTATTGCATTTGCTATTTTTATAGAAAAATCAACCATTCGATTTTTCCTGCATCCATTATTTTTGCTTCCAACTCTATACACTTTAGAGAAGAGTTTGCCAACATGGATTTGCAAACAAATTGGTATAGCCAATGCCTGTAATTGTGATATCTACGAGTACAATGATTTTTATCCAATGCTTGCACTTGCCAGTATTGGTAATCTTGTCTTTGCCTTTACAACTCTTGATCTGATAGGGGGAGTCCTGTTGTTATTGGGGCTATTGATTTTATCCGTGCTTGCATATCTATTAATTCCTGCAAAACATTATGATGATATTGATATTGAAGATCAGATGAAAGTCAGTGATATTGATGAGATCCAGAATTTTTTGATGATCGATAGAATGTCAAAGAAAATTATTGTTCTACTTGATTCAAAATGCCAATTTTGTGAGATACAACTTAATGAGATCAGAGCATTGGATCCCGAAATTCTTTCCAAAAGTGTGAGACTGATAGATACAACTAATATTGAAGTACTAGATCCCATGATTGCTTTTTCACTTAATATTAATAAACCAGAAACTATCAAAATACCTACTTCAGTAATTTTCGATTCTGGTATGGTAGTTGATCATAATGAAGGTTTAATGGATCGCATGCAATTAATTAGTTTGTTAACCTCATTTTAGTTAAATTATTTCTATATTATAGATCGAGTAAATATGTAAAAATTATATATATGCAATTAAATAATTAATTCAGAGATGTTAAACGATATATTGTTGGAAGATGATATCAAACGCTGGATCCAAGAGGATTGTCCGGCATGGGATGTCAGCAGTTTACCAATTTACAAGAATGTGATAGAACAGGCTAAAATTATAGCTAAACAGGATGGCATTGCATGTGGCTCAAATATCTTAGAGAAAATATTTGCCGAGTTAAAGGTTGAGGTAACCAGTAATATCAGCGATGGGGATCATATTCATGAGGGAGACATTCTATTCACCTTGGAGGGACCAGCACCAAATATTTTGCAGGCTGAGAGAGTCGGATTGAATATATTCTCACATATGAGTGGAATTGCCACTTATACAAACAGTTTGGTTACAAAAATAAAGTCAGAGGGATTAACTACCATCATTGCAGCGACCCGTAAAACTCTACCAGGCTTGCGTAAGTACCAGAAATGGGCAGTTACTGTGGGTGGTGGGGATACCCATCGCATGAATCTTTCATCAATGGTTATGTTGAAAGAGAATCATGTTGCAGCATATGGTGGTATTGCTCAGTCAATTCAGCAGATAAGAGAGAACACATCTTTCAGTATGCGAATGGAAATAGAGGTTAGAAACAATGAAGAGGCCATTGAAGCAGCTGAGAACAAGGCGGATATTATAATGCTTGATAATTATAAACCTGAGCAAATCAAGGAAATTTTACCCATAATTAAGGGTATAAGTTCAGATAGTCTTATTGAGGCATCTGGAAATATCAATGAGGACACTTATCTTGACTATGCAAGAAGTGGAGTTGATATAATATCAATAGGTAGGATCACTCATTCCAGTAAGTTTTTTGATTGTTCACTTTTATTTGATACAGTTAGATAAATTAGCAGGATCCTGAACCACAGCCACCTGAACTGCAACCGCAAGAATCCTCACCAGTACCACAGGAGCCTCCAGCCATCATTTCAGGAGTTGGAGATGTTATTCTGAAACCAGCCTGTGGACCACTAGCATCATAATCAACTGTAACACCCTCCACATATTTATGTGAACTTGGATCAACAGATACCTTGATTCCATTATAATCGAAGGAGGTATCTCCCTCCAGATCATTGGTATCGATAGCCATGGCATATTTTAGACCAGAGCAGCCACCCTGAACAAATATTCTCAAAAATGAGTTTTTCTCGTTTTGTTGCTCAAGAATTGATTTGATCATTTTGTATCCTTCATCACTAATTGTGATTAGGGAGATTTTGCTTTCATTTTTTAAGTCCATGAATTTGATTAAACTATTTCGGGATTAAAAATTATTGCTCGAAACATAAAATACTAGATGTTCTTTTTTATAAACTCTGCAGTCAATTTTTTTGTTAGTTTAATCTTTGAACTCTATTTTTTCATCTCGTAGTTTCTTTCTTAGGATCTTACCAACCATGGATTTTGGCAGTTCATCTCGAAAAGTGACCAATTTTGGAATTTTGTACGGTGCGAGGAATTCCTTGCAGTATTTTATGATTTCTTCCTCAGTGGTCGATTCGCCTTCCTTAACGACTATCCATACAGCCACCATCTCACCCTTCTTGGGATGTGTGAGTCCAGCCGCAGCTGCCTCCAGTACTGCTGGATGCTTATAGAGAACTTCCTCGATCTCACGGGGAACGACATTATATCCGGATACAATTATTATATCTTTCATCCGATCAACGATATAACAATAACCCTTCTCATCGATTCGCCCAATATCTCCGGTGCGGAACCATCCATCAGCCTTGAGTACATCATTGGTTTCCTCGTCCATATTCCAGTAACCTTTCATAACCTGAGGACCTTTGATGCATACTTCTCCAACTTCACCTATGGCAATATCCTTGTTGTAATCCTCGGGATCGACTATTTTGGCCATAGTATCTGCTGCTGGAAATCCAATACTACCATCCACAATTGGTATTTCGGGAGATGAACCACAGGCCAGGGGAGAGGTTTCGGATAATCCATATGCCTCTGAGGGAGGAGCGCCTGTTACTTCAAGGAACTGCTTGGCAACTGAAAGGGCCAGAGGAGCCCCACCAGATATTACTGTTTTTAAGCTTGTAAAATCAGTACTTGATGCATTTGGATTGCTGTAAATGGCAGTGAGCATGGCTGGCACTGCTGGAAAGAATGAAATCTTGTACTTCTCAACCCATGAGAGAATATCAGTGAAATTGGGTGGTGATGCAATATTTAGCACCATTGGAATCCCTAATTTGATAGATGTGTATAGACAGGCGGTGAGTCCAAATATATGAAACATGGGGAGAACTGTGAGCAATGCGCCTTCATCATCTGGAACTATGTGAATGATTGATCTTGCCTGTTGAGTGTTGACACTCAGATTCCTGTTGGTGAGCATGGCACCTTTTGAAACACCTGTGGTTCCACCTGTGTACTGTAATATGGCCACATCATTGGCAAAATCCACTTCAACTTTATTGAGTGGATAATCATTAACAATAAATGAATCAAAGAAGTAGGTATTGGGGTGATTAGCAAATGCAGCATCATAAGTACGGGATTTGGGATCAAATATTGATTTCTTGAGTAATTTACCCAAGAATTTGACAAGTCCCCCAAGATAGGTCTGGATCTGCCCAAATACGGCAAATTCAAGATCTGTCTGACCCATTACTCTTACCACTTTTTCTTGGAACATGGTAAGGGAGATTATTGCCTTTGCCCCAGAATCTTTCATCTGATGAATCAGTTCATGCTCAGTATATAGCGGATTAGCCTGGACCACAATTGCACCAGCTAGCAGTATTGCAAAATGTCCTATTACATAATGTGGGGTATTGGGGAGTAACAGAGCCACCCTGTCACCTTTGACAACTCCAAGATGCTGGAGATGGGCAGACATTTTCTTGATCTGGTCTACTGTCTCACCGTAATGCAGTATCTTACCCTTAGGTAGAATCATGAATTCACCAAGTGGATCATTCTCTGCTCTATCAAGGAGAAATTCATACATGGATTTTTCTTCGTATTCGATTGAAGCCGGCCTCTTCTCTGGTAGAGATGCAAGCCAAGGCTTTGGGATTTTGTCATCACTCATTTTTAATTACGTCCAACGTATCAATTTTTGATATGGTTGATAATAATTGTGTGAATGTCAAGTGATTTGTGGAATATATGGATGTTAAAGACACAATTTTACATTTGATATGATATACAAAATCTTATTTCCAATTGAATTTCAATCAATTATGGATAGGAGTAGTGATAACTATAAATTCATTGAATTTGGGCTGTGTTAGATGGAAAATTTGATACCAAGTCGCAAAAAGATGTATGATAGGTTAGATGAGCATTTTGATGTTATCATAATTGGGGGTGGCATCACGGGAGCAAATGTACTGAGAGATGCTGCTCTCAGGGGATTATCTGCCTGTTTGATTGAGAAGGGGGATTTTGCTGCCGGGTCATCATCTATAACTAGTCGGATGATCCATGGAGGGGTGAGGTATCTTCAGAATTATGAGTTTGGACTTGTGAGAGAGGCTGCTCTTGAGAGAAAGGTCTATGTGGATCTGGCTCCACAACTTGCAGAGGTGATGAATTTCATCATCCCATTGTATAAGTGGAATCCAGAACCATTATTCATGCTCAGATTGGGCCTTATTGCCTATGATTTTCTTGCAATTCCCAAGAGAATTGGAAAACACAAGATATTGAATAAGAAGAGTATTGTCGATCGATTTGCACTACTTGAAAATGATGATATAACCGGAGGAGCCATGTACCAGGATGTTAAAACCGATGATGCAAGACTTACTCTGATAAATGTTCTATCTGGAGTAGCAGCAGGTGGGGTTGCATTAAATTATACTGAGGCCATTGAGTGGGAGGACGAGGGTGATGAAGTTGAAGTCGAGATCAAAGATAAATTGACTGGTAAGAAATATGAGATCAAGGGAGATACGTTGATATTATGTGCCGGACCCTGGACAGAGATCGTTGAGAATCTTGGCGATGATTTTGAGGGAAAGGCAAAGGTCAGAACCACCCGAGGTACTCATATTCTACTTGATATGGATATTGGACAGGATTATGCTGCTCTGCTGATAAATGATGATAAGAGACCAATTTTCATAATTCCAAGAATTAATGGTAAAGTGCTTGCAGGTACTACTGACGTTGATTTTGAGGGATCACCTGATGATGTTGTTCCCACCAGAGATGATGTGGAATACATACTTGAGGCCTGTAATAAGATATTTCCCTCAATCACATTTGAGCCAAAGCATGTACTATCTGCATTTGCAGGAGTCAGACCATTGGTCTACAAAAAAGGAGTAAAAGAAGGTAAGGTATCAAGGAAACACTCAATATTTGTGGATGGAAGTATTATAACACTTGTGGGGGGTAAACTAACAACAGCAAGAGTAATGGCCAAACAGGCGATTAATAAGGCTCTGAAGATATTAATGCTTTCAAAACGAGAGTACATGTGTGTTACCAATAAGATTCCACTATTTGGAGGAGATATACTGGACTGGTCCGAATTTTATGATAGTAACAAGAAAAGGCTAATAGAGAAATATGATGTCTCAGATGTAACTGCAGATATGCTACTCCGATGGTATGGATCAGAATTGGAACTGTTTGAGAATATACTTGATGAGTTTGGAACTGCTAAATTCATGGAAAATCAACCCTGGTTGGAGGCTCAGCTAGTATTTAGTTGCAGGGTCGAACTAGCTCAACATCCAATTGACTTTTTGAGGAGGAGAACTCCAATTATGCTTGAAAGAGATAATGGAGAGCCCATACTGGATCGAGTCATTGAGATAATGGCTTCTGAACTGGATTGGAATGATAAGAACAGAAAACAGATGAAAGACGAGACACTAAATTTCATCAATAATAATATCAGGGTGGATCTCTCTTAAGAGAAGAAATCCTGGATCTTAGTTGAGGTAAATGCCCAGCTCATTTTGAAATAATTCACTCCGGGTAGATTAAATTTATCCCTGGCCCAGTTCAATACCTCCTGTTTACTGCTAAATTTTAGTGAGGGTGCTTCTGTTGTCAGACGCATCCCCTCTCTTACCTGGAATACACCCACTGGGATGGTATATTCAGGAGTTATCTCTCGTATTATGAATATTTGTGCCTGCCTCCTGATCTTGTGCAGATATTTGAGTAGAGAGAGACGTGATGCATAGTATCCACCTGCCTGATGTGAATAGGTCTTCTTCTTTGATGTCATTATTTCTTTGCGATCAAATCCCTCTCGATCAATTGAAACATTTGCTTTGTTGGCAAGTGAAAATATATTTCCGGGTAGCCATGCCTCAATATTCTCGAAGGTGAAATTACCTGGAAACATGAATAATGTGTAGTAATTACCCAAATAGTTGCCCTGCTTAACCTCTATCTGATTAATAGTGGAGAAATTTCTAACCTCCCTGATCAGATCCTGACCGAGTAGATCATCGACTGCGGTTATCCCCCATCGGGTGGGAACTATCTTCTTGGAGACATTCAATCCGGTAGCACCTGAACTGAATATATTTTGCAAATAATACACATTAAAATCATTGTTGTGTAGCTCAATAAGCTGATCCGAGGCTTTCAATTCATCTCCCAGAACTGCATCCACCTTTTTGGGTATCACTGGATTTGATGTCAGTGCAAAATCCTTCAGATTACCAGATGGACCCATGGGCTGTGTCTGTGCATTGAGTGTGGATTGAAGAGATACCTTACCCACATAATTCCCTTCTATCTCCACCGGTTTTTCTGATAGACTCAGTTCCTGTAATTTTGTTTGTATAGTTTGCGACTTGGAATTTTTATCCGGTCGCACATATACACTTTGCTTACCTCTCAATAGATCGAATCTGAGCTCAACTATCTCTTTTAGCGATAGATTGGTCCACTTAGATGGATCTCCTTTTAACTTGGAAAGCTCACTATCGGGATGCAGATCTGTCATGGGACCTGATAGCACCCTAGGATATCCGCTAGATCCAACAAAAATCTGTTCAGATGGTCCGAATACAGAGCCATCAGACACTGATTCCAACTTGGTATCCATCTTGGGATACAGATCCAGTGCTTTCATCAGTGGACATGGTCTGTGGCCACAGGCCGCCTGCACTGCCTTGCATGATACACAAAGATTGAGATCTATGGTGGCTAGAAGGGGTGATTTTTTCACCAATTCCTTGAGATCAACAAATCCTGTGCTCATAGTAAAAAAGTTAACAATTACATTATTTAGATTTTCGATTCACAAGATTGAACCTGTTGTAATTTTAAATTTATTAAATTGATTTTTCGAATCTTTTATTGTCAACCATAAGAATATTCTTAATATATTTCTTGGATGTACATTCAGACTTGTTTTGTTCAAAATAAGTCAAGGAGAATTAAATTTTGAAAATTCGCTGTAATAATTGCAGATCGGGCATCATTGAGCATGTCGAATCATGCACAGTTTGTAAAGGCCTCGGCTACAAGGGGCTCACCCTGGGTGTCGGTGGAGGCAAAGGGCCAAAGTGTGAAGAATGTAATGGTAAGGGCAAAATGATTACCTCTGAAATCTGTGAAGATTGTGAGAAGGGATGGATGTATGTTTGTGACTTTTGTGGAGTTGATCTGCAGGATCCTGATGATAATGTATGTTCAACCTGTGAAGAGAACCCAATAGCTATCGAATTAGCAAATCCACTTGATCACAAATATCTTGATGGAACCCGTGCTCTATCTGGTAGGATTATCAATTCAAGTCCAAAGGGAGTACTTGTTGACTTAAATGTTGGATTTGTGGGTCATTTCAAATCCACTTTCAGATATAATCGTGGTAGTCAGATAGTTGTAAGGCTGAAGAGGCCAATCTCACCCAAGGAAAGAGGTGACAACCTGACAGTTCCCGTGGTACCTATTGATCACAAGAACTACAGGATTGTCAAGAAATACCTACCTGTAAAGGATATGACAATTGAACAATTACGATCTGCTGAGAATAATCTTGGTAAGATCTTTGGTGTTATCTCTGGTTTGTTTGACATTCCAAATGGACCCACACTTTTTGATATTACTGATAAAGAGGGAAACACTATCAAAGCCTCAATATTTATCAATGATAATGACAAATCATTTGCCCAGTTCAACAAGAATACTGTTGTACATGCAATCCTACGTTATCGTACAAGGGATGAGCAGGAAAGAATTCAACTCTATCAGTTGGAAAAGGCTCATGCAAGTGATTCATTTGATTTCTTTGATAATCTGGCCACAGTTAATCGTGAAGACGGTAGCTCTTTGGCAGATACCGAGTTCTTTGTTGACAGTGATGTTTACAATGGTTTGAAACCTGAGATTATTAAGGCTGCAACCAGGATAAGAAAGGCAGTTTTGAGTAATCAGAATATTTTACTCAGATATCACTCACCCTGTATTGATG
>DAOUUM010000155.1 GCA_030668165.1 Candidatus Heimdallarchaeota archaeon | reverse complement strand
GAATTGAATGAGAAATATGTTGAACTAGCTAATCAAAGATTGAACCAGACCTCAGTTGGAGAATCTTTTGAAAATGACAACTCTGAAGGTAATACACAAAAGGTGATCCATTCGGATGCAAAAAATATCTCAAAATTTGTCCCTCCTAATTCAGTTGATTTTGCGGTTACATCACCACCATACTGGGATATCTTGAATAGAAGACGAACTGCTGATATGAAAGATAGTGAAAATTATAGTGATGATGTTAAGGATATTGGAAATTTAGAGAAATACGACGAATTTTTAGAACAATTACAAGAGATTGGTGCTGAGGTTTTCACTGCCTTGAAAAATAAGAAAAGGTTTATTATCAATGTAATGGATTTGAGAAAAAAAAGTAAGTTCTATCCACTTCACAAAGATGTCATTGATATTTTTGAGGAAATTGGATATGAATTGGAGGATATAATAATTTGGGATAGACAACATGAATACAACAATATGAAACCATTAGGTTACCCCTATGTGATGAGAATTAATAAAGTCCACGAGTATTTATTGATCTTTCTTAAACCTGAATAAAATATACTAGCTTCCTACCTGGAAGATCTAATCCTTAATGATATTATTATCACAGCAATATTTGAAAAAATAGAATGCATTTTTTTTAATAAATTTACAATATAAACTTCAAGAGTTTTAGAAACAAATGATTAATGAAGAACTAATTTTCCATAATATGATTCATATCTTCATTAATTGTGATACCTTCTCAATTATTTTCAAGTAGCTATCTCCCTAGGAGTAACCACATCTGGAACAGGGGTATGGGATCGATCTCCCCTCATTTATAAGATCAAGAAATTCATGGAGGCATTCATTCTTGCTCTCCTGGTAATCCTTCCTTCTTCTGTTGACAGGGGTGTCAGAGGAGAAACTATCACATCCTGGACAATAAATTGGTCCATCATCCAGTACTCTTGCCTTGGCCATATCAGCTATATAATAATGAATGACATCATTGCACACGATTGTTTTACTCTTAATGAGGGGAAAATCAGATTGCTAGGCCGAATTTGATAATTATTTCACCAGTAGTGCACCACAGTGTTACACTTAATTTCATTCTACTGTACTCATCTGGTTCCATTTCATGTCGGTGGTTGTGAACAACAGATTTCTCATTTATTCTTCACATTAACCTAATCGCGATTAGGCTAATTTAAATTAGGTTAATTAAATGTTAGTATGTGTTCATTAATCGCAAAGAGGAACTGGATTACTTAAATTCTTGTTACACATCGGATAAGTTTGAATTTGTCATTCTGTATGGAAGGAGACGAGTAGGCAAATCCAGACTGGTTCTTGAGTCAATACGTAACGAGAGAAGTGTGTATTTTTTAGCCACTGAAACAGAGGAGTTACCGACATTCTCGCACTTGAAGGAGACCATATCTTACCAGACGAAAGATGAAAAAATAATGCATATCAAAGATGATTGGGAAGCAATTATCAAACATCTCATTGATATTGAAGTTAATGTAGTGGTAATAGATGAATTCCCATATTTAATTAGTGCAAATAAAACAATTAAGAGTATTTTCCAGAGGATAATCGATTTACATCTGAGCAAAACTTCAATGACGTTGATTTTGATGGGATCATCAATATCTATAATGGAAGATGAAGTGCTGAGTACGAAAAGCCCTTTATATGGGAGACGTACAGGACAGATAAAATTGCTTCCCCTCAAATTTCGATATCTGCAAGAGATGTTCCCCGATTACTCCCTGGATGATCTGGTAAGAGTATACGCATCAGTTGGGGGGATACCTTATTACTTATTGCAATTTAATCCGAAAGTACAATTTTGGGACAATATTCAACATATTCTAAATCCCCGTAATATTTTATTTGAGGAGGTTAAAATATTTCTCTTACAAGAATTACGAAAAATTTCAACTTACTCTGCAATTATTCAACATATTGCCACAGGGAGCACAAAAGTGGGTGAGATTAAAAGTAAAATGCAGATAAAAAGTGATATTACCCCGTATCTAAACACTTTACAGAGATTAGAGATAATCGAGAAAAAAGTTCCAGTATCAGAAAATGCACTGAAATCAAGAAATGGAAGATATTTTCTCAAGGATGAGTATTTTGTCTTTTGGTATATGTTTATTTCTAAATATAAGGAGCAAATTATCATGGGTGCGGATATAATTCAAAAAGTCAAAGTAGAATTTCCAAGATATGTTGGTCCGATTTTTGAAAAAATTGTAAAACAACTACTTGAAGAAGCCATATTTACCAATAAACTCAAATTTTCTTTTGACATCGTTAAAATTGACAGATGGTGGTACAAGGACACAGAGATTGATCTGATTGGAATAAATTCTGATAATATCTTATTTGTGGAGATTAAGTGGCAGGATCTATCAATAATCGATATAAAAAGAATTTATTCAGCATTAAGGGATAAAACAAAGAAAACTCAATTTCAGGGTAAATTTTATTACTTAATAATCGCAAGATCAATTGAGGAATACGATCCGAAGGGAGATGAGTACTTATTAGATTTAAAAAGTCTTATCAATCTGATTGACAGATAAACTGGTCTCAATGATTTTTGTTCAATGTAATTAATTTACAGTTTTCAATCGTTGCATGGATTGTCACTTTTAAATAACCCTCTGTCGTATCTTAAATATTTAAGTTACCTATAGTGTTATGATGAACATATATTTGGCGAGGGAACAATCACTCTGTGCGATGATTGTGCAATCTATATGCAGTTGATGGTCAATGATGGAACCTAGATGTATTATAGACATTATTACACTCCCTATAAACAGGGATTCAATCAGATTCATAGGCTCACCTGCATCGAGAAACAGTATCTTCCATATCCAACTCAGGGATAGCAAAGGTGTTTACCAGAAGCTATGTAATATCCTGTTGAAGCACACCCATGTCGCAGATTCCAAGAAAATCAGATATGCCAATCTCTGCAGAGCATGTACCTTCTTGCGTTACAGATCAATAACAGATAATTCGCTGATTGATCTGAACAGGATTATTGATTTTTATAATAATATCAGATCACACCATAGAATCAGGAATTACAGTCTGGCCAAGGGAAGGGAATATGAAGAGACAGGGAATATCATGAGATACCTGAACTGTTCTAATGTGGATGCCAAATACTTCAGATCAACAGGTAGGTCCAACAGAGACTATACATCCGAGGAAAGGGAGACTGCAAATATTGACCTGCTACTTTCTAGTAAATAGAGTTGTGATCACGATAGTTTGAGATATATTATTTGTATATCCAGTATTTCCCATCTGATCTGTACCAGTTGCAGGTCAAAAATCAGCAATTCCGCATGGATAAAAAATAAAATTACCGAGTTTGTAATGAATATTAAATCCCATAATAATGTAAAGTGAATTTAGATTCAGTCAGGATGAGAATAATTCGAGAGTCGATTATATTCTCGATCTAGATCCCGATATTGCTTTAATCGATCTGGGGATGTAAATTTACCTAATTTATCGAAATAAATTTTTTGATTATTTATTTCTACAAAATATCTTTCTTCTCCCATTTCAGGGTTTAGGAGTTGATCTAAAATTGAGTAATATGATTTCATTTCTGGTATTAAGTCAATTTGTCCTAAAGTCAATTTACTTTTTTCTAATAATGCAGAACTCACCATATCCTGATTACGGATGATGTCATCGATTAACGAAGTAATCTTTTCTAACTGTGATGTTTCCTCTGGTGCCAATTCATCTGCAGACTGTAAATTATTTGTAATTTTTGTTTCCACAAATTGGAGGTTAAAATAATCACCGTCTACAACATATTGATAATAGAGATCAAGTGTCTTTCGGGCTATGGAAAATGGAATATTTGGAGTAAAAGATCCCAAATATATTTTGATATTTTTTTCCTGACTAACCAATGAACCATCTCGATCGGATTTGTAAAATGAAGTGATTGTCCAAAATAGCTTTCGCATATCTTGTTTCGATATTTTCTTCTGAAAATGACGAAAGTTATTGACTAGAGCCTCATACAATTCTTCGAAGAAAATTTCAGACATCTTTTTAATGAATTTCACATTATATTTCTTGTACTGCGAAAATAATTTGTCTTTTGTGATTATTTTATTATGGATAAATATTAGTTTCATGTTATTATAATCCTCCATATTTATGTTTGTTGTGAAATAATTCCCGTAATTTATCCTTTTCATTCTTGAGATGTTTGCTATTAGATTTAACTTTCTGTGTCTCAATTCTATTCGTGATGATTTCCAAGTCATCGTCAGATGAAGATTTATCCTTATTTGATTTTTCATCCGAGTGAATTTCGATCATTTTCATCATAAAT
Organism: Candidatus Heimdallarchaeota archaeon; assembly: GCA_030668165.1. Lineage (GTDB taxonomy): Archaea > Asgardarchaeota > Heimdallarchaeia > Heimdallarchaeales > Kariarchaeaceae > JAJRQD01. The sequence goes on along the minus strand of DAOUUM010000155.1, from coordinate 2,644 downwards.
TTTTTTAATATTCCATTATACGGTTCCAGGACTTTTTCGAGGCCCTTCTCTGTTAATCTCCAATAATGTAAATTCTGATCAGAAATGGGATTGTCCCTTACCACATATCCTTCCTTACGAAGACCAGATATTTTGATAGAGATTGTGGTAAATTTATTCGATTTGAAAAGAAAATTAAGATCGTCGTATAGTTCACGAGTAGTTATATCACTTCTTCCTTCTGATGCTTCAATGACAAGTTCATTACCATCTGGTTCCAATACACTAGAGCACTGTAAAAACAGTGATAATAAAATTTTATCAGATGTATTTAGATTTAAACTAATGCGACAGCCTCCACAACATAATTACTACTTAAGAGCTCGAATTTCGATTAAATAAAATTCAAGAACTCCTGTTAAAAAATAACTACCTGTAGTATATTAATCTTTTGCCGATTTCCGCTCGTGGAAACCTCAGAGGACTTCATATAATTTCAAACTAAGTATTATTTATGGTAAACATTACCTTAGACATCGAATCTCGGAAAACCATAATGGATGAAAATAATAAGCCAAGCTTTTTTATTTTTAGCCTGGTGGACAAGAACTTTGAAAAAAACTCAAACCCTTCAATACTAATCAATGAGGCTATTGATCGGGGATTAGTTAATATCAAAATGGAATCCATCACAAGTATGATTGTGGATAATAATTCAGATCACTATATCATTATTCCCAAATATTCCGTGATTGAAGCAGATGAAAGAACACAAGATAGAGTTTGCCTGGAAGATTATTTGATTCAACCATTTGAAACTAACGTGATGATAGACAAACTGTTGTGTGGTAACATTCATGCAGGTGTGACGGGGAGCTTCGCAAAAGGTATAACATGTTTACCCGTTTTTAGTAATTGTGGATTATCATTTTTGGAAGGTAAGTCAAACAGATTGGATTTAGAAAACATTAATACTTTACACAGACTTGAATGTATGATTGATAGTGATGAATACAATGGAAATTATTTCACTAAGGAACAATTTGATGTACTGGATAAAACCTTCTCCCCAATTCCTCAAATCTTGTTTGGTGCTGATCTTGATTCAGAGACATTCACAATAATGTTTTCTAATGGTATAGCGGCTCTACCATATATCATATTGCATCCAAGTGATGATATCCCATCAATCACAATTAATGGAAACCTCTCCCTCCAGCATCTTGAGGAACAATATTCGGTATTAAGGGATGTATTTTCCACTTACAAAGAGATGCTGCCATTCTTAGAGATTATCGATTTGGATTATATGCTAAGAAGGCTATATGCCCTTATTTCTAAGTTATTAAAGCACTTGGCAAAAGAGAGATATTCAAGAGCAACCATCCATTCCATTATTGATGAACTCTATGACCTTAGGCCTCAGATTATTGAAAAATGCAGTTTCTACCTAAATTACAATGGAAGAATAAAAGCCATCACATCAGTTGAAGGAGCTAGAACAGCATTCAGAGATGGAGTCTATACTTCTGAGAATATTCAATCCAAACTATGGAATTGGATTGATAGTAAATTTGGGGAGAATTCTTATGGAATTTATCGAGGATTAACTTCTTACCAAACTGATGGACTAGACAAACCCATGGCGAAGATGGATCAAAATGAAATCGGTTTTTGTATAGTTGATTTTGAGGGGAGAATTAGCATTGTTGAATATGGTATTCCTGAATATTGGAGTGTTGTAAGGCCTTACATTTTGGAAGGATTGAATATAAATAATCAGTTAGTTCGAAATCACAAAAGCAAAAAACTGGATACTGATGAAATGAAATACAAAGTAATCACCAATGTGAAAAAGTATATTCGGACAAGGAAATCTAAATTTGACTAAGTTTGGAATTGTCTATCTATCGGTCCTTCTAGCAATAATTACACTTATTCCTCACCTTGAAGTTTTTAAATTATAACCAATATATATCTAGATGACCCATATTATAATGTGACATCAGTTTCCATTGATAGGGTTATTGCAGAGGATCTAATCAATTCAAAAATATCACACATTCGTCAGGAGATCAATCAAATCCTAATAAAATGGGACGCTTCATTAGCTGAGATGATGATTGAACTGACTCGAAATGGGGAACTGGCTGAGGCTGAGGTTGATGCCATATCAATGACTAATTTATTGGAAAACCTAGCAAAGTATGAACAATTAGTAATGGATATGGATGGATGATGATTATTTTAGTGAAGAGGAGGATTAATTAATAATCATTCAATATATTGATTAAAAAAACTCTTGAAATCGATATACCTAAGGTTATAGATCTGTTCATATGCAGTATTTGACCCCACAATTGTAAGATTATTAGTCATTCCTGTCGCAGCATGTAATGAATCAAAGAATGAGATTGTATATTGGTCCCTAAGACTGGCAGAGCGGATAATTGATCTTGAATCAAGTGGGATGGTCCTAAAATTTGGAAAATTTTCCCATTCAAGCATAGTTTCTAGTATTTCGATCTCCCCCAGTTGCTTTGACCTTAAGAGTAATGTATACTCAAGAAGTGCACTATCAGCAATGTAGAATTCCATATTGGAAATATTGCCCTTTTGAATTGAATTAAAAATCGTGTAAACCTCCTCATGTAATCGGTCCCTG
>DAOUUM010000562.1 GCA_030668165.1 Candidatus Heimdallarchaeota archaeon | reverse complement strand
CGTTCAGTGTAAATTTGTATAATGGATCCAGCATATTGTAAAAAGGGTTGGTGGATACGACTTCCTCTTTATCCATATATCTTAAATAAACAAATTTAGTGTATGCATTTTCTACATTCCAGTAATATTCATTCCTAACAAGATCAACAGATTGTAATTCCATATCCATATTCTGAAGTGAATAAACTCCAGAACTGACTTCAAATTCATCTTCAAAATATAATGACCCATAAATACCCTGATCAAAATAGGGGGAATAATAATCTTTGGAGACAATATATAGACTCAAAAGATCGTAATAATCAACAAATGGCCTAATTAATTCAAAATAAATCTTTGTTTCACTAATTGCATAAATTGAATCATTGCTATTAAAAAACTGGCTATAATACTCATATGAGTTCATGTTAATTGCTGGTGACAAGGCTGAGTGAAAGGAAAATACCACATCTTCGGCAGTAAGATTTTCTCCATTACTGAATTTCAGATTGTCCCTCAGCTTCACAATTATTTTTGTACCATTTGAGTAAATTAGAGGATCATCCTCAGCTAAATTTGGTACAAATTCATAAGCTGTATAATCACCTGCTCGGATAAATAGTCCTGAATACATGGCAGATATTGCCTGTCTATCGGAATGAGACCGCATGTCCCAGGGAGATATGCTCTCAAATTGCTCAGGAAGAAGATATGTAAACTCTTCCTGTCTTATCCCTGTTGAAATTAAAGGATAGGTAGAGATACACAAAATACAAATAATTACAGCAATATATACATTCCTCATTCCAATTTCCTTCATTATAGTTTAATTCTCATACCTTTTTTATTGTATGTTCTCCATTGGATACTAGTGACAATATTAATCCAAAACTCAGGAATATTCATAGCTCAGTTATAATTGGTGTGATAGAGAAATTGTAAATTGAACCATAATTATCGTGTACTGAGTATTATTATCAATTTTAATAAACATACAATTATACAATTTAAGTAAACATAGGAATCTCATTTCCCCTTTGGTGACAAAGATTAAACTTTAATATTTCTCAATAAACCAAATTACTTAATGAGAAGGAGTAATCTTAGGACAATACTGCTAATCATTCTATTAGCAATTTCTTTCCTTGTGGTAAATGGGTTGAACAATAATGCAATACCCGGATTATTGGTTGGTTATCGTGTTCATGTGGCAAGTGATCATGCCTATGTATCGCACAATGATGGTGTAGAAATCATAAATATTGAGAATAAAGAGAACCCAAAGGTTGTTGGGAATATTGATTATACTGATGGAGGCTTTGGAATGTCTATAATAGATGATTTGATTTTTCTATCTGCTGGTTCATCTGGATTGGCAAGTGTAAATGTGAGTAATCCAGCTTCTCCAATTGTTGTGAGTGAGACAGATTTTGGAGTTTCCTTACGCAGACTCACTGTTCAGGATGATTTGGCATTTATAATCCTTGCTTCAAACTCATTGGAAATATTGAACATTTCCGACCCTAGTTCACCCTCTCATATTGCAAGCTATCGATCTCCCCAATCAGAGCAATATAGTGATGTGGTAGTATCAGGAGAGACATTATTTATTGCAGACCATGCACGGGGGGTTGATGTTGTTAATATCAGTCGACCAACTATCCCCACATTGATTCGATCAATTACAGAATCTTCCACCTTTGCAATCTTTACAAATGAAGATTTATTGTTTATCTCAAAACATGGAAATGGGATAAGTTGGTATGATGTGTCTGATATAACCAATATTGTGCGAGTAGGTTCATACCAAGAGCCCTATGGTGAGGCATACGGAGCATGGGGAAATCATACACATCTGTACGTTGCAGATTT
>DAOUUM010000021.1 GCA_030668165.1 Candidatus Heimdallarchaeota archaeon | reverse complement strand
ATTTCCTATTGGTTCTGTCTACTGAATCGGAGTATTTCCTGCTACAAAGTCAAAAAAATAGCATCAGAATTCATGATGGTGAGGTAATAGTCTTGGATAGAATCGCGGAAAAGATTGTAGTTCTTGCCAACAAAGATGGTAATGTCAATATTAATGCAGGCTGTAATATTTCCATTGGTGATGGGACCATTATTATTGATGGTGAAGAAATAAATCCAGCTGCTATTATTCAAGATGTTGTTTCAAACGTTACTAGGTCAATAGGCAATTTATTTACTAAATTTTGACGAGGAAAAACTTCTGCAATTAATATTTAATATACGGATATAATTTTTTAATTAATTATGAATATATTATTCACCGGATTCGAAGCATTTGCTGATTGGTCAGTCAATCCAACCCAGATAGCAGCAGAAGCCATTGATGGTTTGAAAATTGGGAATAATAGTGAATTCAATGTGGTCTCAGATATCATACCCCTGAGATATTATGAAATCCTGCCCCACCTGACCAGGTTGGTGGAGAGATATGATCCCAAAATGATAATTCTAAGTGGCCAGGCTGGTGGTGATAAGATCAGGTTGGAAAGACAGGCTGTTAACCTGGTAGAGCACAGACTTCCCTACAATTGTGGAACCATGCGCTCTGGGCAATTATTTCCATCTGCTGCCGAATCGTACAGGTCCCGTCTACCATTAGGTCTTATCTATTCGGGATTGATAGAGGATGAAATTCCGGTGGAGTACTCGGATTCAGCAGGCGCTTTTGGCTGCAATCAGATATTTTATCTTGCTAGACATCAATTCAACTCAATCCCAGCAGGCTTCATCCATGTTCCACTGTTGAAAGAACAGGTGAAGGAGGATCAGGCATACATGGATCAAGAGATGATAACCAGGGGTCTTAAACTTGCCACCAATATTTCTGGTAATTGGCTCAGTAAAAATTTGATTTAATTCGAGAAATTAACCTAAGATTTAGTAAATACATGAATCAACAATAAATCAGTATGCTGAAAAATAATCCCTGTGCAAAGGCCTCAAAATCATTTAACAAGGGAGATTACAATACATCTCTCAGATTGGTAAAATTATGCATTAAACATCTGAAAAAATCACTCAGGGATAGCAACAGTGATCGTGAAGTTATTTACCTGCAACTTGCCCGTGCTTCGCGATTAGAAGGTCAAGCACTGTTTTCGATCAATAAATCAGGTAAGGCAATCGCTAGTCTTCAGGCAGCAAAAAAATACACCGAAGGTATCTCCAAAACAGATGGTACACAGCATCTACTGGCTCAGATTAATTACACAATGGGTATAATTCTCATAATTGCCAAAAAATATGAAGATGGAATTTCACTGATATCAGAGAGCAAGGATCTATATCTCAGTATCAAAGCATATGATCTGGCAACAGATATGCTGTCAAAATTGGCTGAATTCAATTTGGATACCAATAATCTCCCGTCCTCCCGTATTTATTATGATGAGATGATAAAATATGCAAAGAAGATAAAGGATAAGAAATCCCGGGGAATCCACACCGGTAATGCCTTATTGGGGCTGTGTCGTATCAATAGAATTGATGGAGATGAGGTAGAGGCAACAAAAAATTTGGAAAAATCAAAGAAGCAATTTCAAAAATCCAAGCACTTTGAAGGACTATGTATGGTTAACACAGAATTATCATCCATTCACGAGCTTCATAATCCGGAGCGTTCTGAAGAACTCCTGATTGAAGCCTTGGATCTGGCCAAAATGATTAATTCTGATAAATTAATTGGGATGGTTTTGACCAAACTGGGAATTTTAACCTTGAAAATGGGTAAATTTAGAAAGGGAAAATCACGCTTGATGGAGGGGCTGAAACACAGAACCAAGGCCGGAGATAAATTAGGTTCGGCTCAGATTCTAACCGAGTTATCCAGGATAACATTGTTAACCAGCAGAGATGAAGTAGATCTGATTAATGCCAAACGCCTGATAGATCAGGCAATAGATCTTTATGAATCCAATGTAACCATGGGATTGGCGATGTCCCTTGAACTCGCCTCCTCAATCAATACCAAACTTGACAATTTTAATCTGGCCACAAAACATACCCAGGCTGGTCTAAAAGTATATCGGGAATTAAACAATCCCAATGGAGAGGGAAGGATGCTTATTCAACTGGGAATAATTTTTGACCTGCAAGATAAACCAGAAACAGTGGATGTGTTGAAAAAATCAATAAAAATATTTACCAAAAATAATAATCCCATTGGAATAGCTGAATCAAAACAGTTACTCGGGATTCATTACTCCAAATCAGATCCATCCATGGGGATTAAATATCTCAGGGAGAGCAGAGATCTGTACCAGAAATCAATTGATGATGATAATTTAAAACCCTTGGTTCAAGTGTTAGATGCAAAAATAAAGGAATTAGAGGATATTAACTAGTTATTGCAAATATTGACTAATTTTTAAATCAAATGAATCTGCAGTTGTTGGAGGATCCAGGATCAGTACTGGAACTGATTTTGTCTCACTGAATATTTGTACTCCAGAAACATCAAGAACAGATCCTGCCTTCTTATACAAAACCCCTGGTGCCTCTTGAGATAATACCTCAATATCTAACCCAGCATCTAGATTGGCCCCCTCATTCTCAGTTATATCCGGGGATAGATTCAGAAATCGACAGCTGCCTCGCAGTTCTCGTAAGACCATAAATGCACGTACATACTTGGCCTCAAATTCTGGGTCGAACGTGATGGTCATCTTATATCTGTTCGTTGCACGGCCAGCCAAACGGATCAAAAATTCGCCTGCTATCTGAATATCTTTGATACCAGTTTCCTTTGGCACACCATTTTGTTTCATATCTTCAGAGAGTTTGACAAGAAGTTCTAGAATATCTAATATGTATGCCTGATATGTGACAGTGAATAATATCGCTGATTCCCCTGCATTCAATATTTTAATGGTTGTGGCCAGTAAAGAAAAATACTGATCTATACTTGATTTTTCCAAATAATCAATTCCATCTCCAATCAATTCTATAGCCTGTTGGTGATAGGATGGTGAAACTATAAGAGGGATGGCTCTCTCAAAGGATCCAATTGCTGCTTGGATAATATCTAATTCCTTTTGTATATCCATATAAGTCAAATTAGATAGAAATAATTAAAGAACTTTTTCAGCGTTCTACTGCACTTTTAACTTTCTCTTGATTCTTATCTCCCAATAATCCAATAAAATTGGGATGTTTCAATATTGACCGATTTTAAGGCACAGTTCTATCTTATTGTTAATCAAAAAAGTTAATCTTTTATAACTAGAAGAGAGCATTTTCGTTGTGGAAAGATCGCCTAAATCTGATTTATTTGGTGGGATCATACTAATTACTGCTATTATATTATCGGTGTCTTGGATTTTTAATGACACGTACACATTGATTCTGGCAATTATTGCACTGTTTATAGGATTTAGCACAATTCTTTATGTCAAAAGAGTGATGGCAATTGAACTGGAATTCAGAAACCCCTTGGCTGATTCTTTAATAGTCCTATCTGGGATTACTAGCACTCTCAACTTACTGTCTGGATGGGTAGATACATTCAATTCCATAATATCTGGAATTTTCAACTCATTTAATTTTTGGATATCCATTTCAATGTTTGTTGCAGGTATTTTGATCAAGGTGCTCTTGCTGGATAGAGTTTTGATGGAGACACTGCGTAAAATAAGAGATTCGATCAAATACATAATAAATTGGACTAGAGGTGGTGTCAATAATTTTATTCGACTTGTTTTGATGATAATTGGTATCTCAAGTTATCTCTTCCAAGAACAGTTTGATACCTTATCGGAATTCCTTACAGCTAAGGTCATCATGTTCTCCTCGTTTTCACTGGTATTATTACTGAGTTCAAATAGAAGATGGAGAACTGATATTGAATATTTTATTTTCAGATCAATCACGGGTGTGGTGGCACTTGTATTTCTTGGATTAGAGGGAAGATCGCTTGCTTATTCCAATATAGAGCTCATATTGAACACCATATTTCTGGTTTCAGTCATTGTTTGGTCGATATCATTACCAACTTTGTACTCCTATTCTCGAGCAACCATCACTTATATTCCCAAACTAGTCAAATCGATATTTGAATCACTGAAGCGCTTATTCAAATCGATAATAACCTGGATCTCAGTTAATATATTACTGACTATCAAAATTTTCGCATTTGTACTAGGTATTGTATTATTTGCAGTCCCCTCGATTTACGAAGTACCTGTCATAGATATCTCAGCCAATTTAATTATCGGAATATTATTGCTGATATTTACTTTTTCTTCACAGATATCCTCTCTCTTGAAATTTCTATCAAAGGGTATTAAGAAATTGTATGAAAATATCAAAATCGTAATTAGTGATATACTTACTTGGATTAATCTCAACAAAAAATTGGCTACTCAGTTGAGTCTGGGTATTGCCTCTTTCCTGTCCTATTTTTTAATAGAGCCATCGAAAATAGATCCAATAAATCTAGATTTGAATGTATTGATTGCTCTTATTCTTTTATTTTCAGCAATACTACCCACTGTTATTGATTTTCTGAGATGGTTGTATCCATATCTTGTTACCCTATTCAACATTATAAGGGAGTATATTACCAATCCATCGAAATTATTCTTCACTTTGGCTGTGCTCACAACTATCATTCCAGAATTCATTCCGGATCTTCCCAAATACATTTACCTCAAAGTAGGCTTGTATATCGTGGCTGGGATATTATATGCAATTTCATGGCAAAATTTGATGATTTTTATTGATAGATTACATCTGATTATCTACAAATTTCTGAGTATTTTTACTAAATTATTCAGATTTATCACTCAATTTATGTCCTGGAGGGCATATATGTCTATTAGTTCATGGATTGTCTTGTTCATCGCTATATTTCTTAGATCATGGGTTAACACTTCAAATACCGTTTACTTCCAATTATCTCTATTCCTGTTGGCGTTTATATTATGGATTTCCCCATATCCTCACAGATGGAAGAAACTTAGGAATTTTGTGAGGAATTTATTCCATCGATTATACAAATTATTGAGATACCTGTTTGAAGTATTAATTGAAAACATAATATTGCTTGTTCTGTGGATTCTAGCGGGAATTTTTATGATCACAGGCATTGGTCTTTTCCTTCCAGAACCGTTTGAAATTACCAAATACATATTTAGTGGAGTGATTGATAATCTGATGGTATCAATTATTATAGGGATATTTCTGGTGGGTTTATCAGTACTTACAATCAGAGAATCCTACAGAAATAGGGAGAAATTTCATTTGGAGGTTATCAGATGAGCGAAGTTAAATCGAGATCACGTCTTGGAATGTTAACCATTATCATTGCTGTAGTGGGGCTTGTTCTCACTGCAATTGAGATGACTGAGATTGGATTGACCATCATATTCATAGCTGGATTATTAATGGCCAGCGAATTTATAAGATCTAGACTGCGCAAATTGACTGCAGAAACATGGGCTCTTGGATCCATCATAGTTTGGATGGGATTTGTCATAATGTCATTGCCAGTTATTGGATTTGCATGGGATATTATCTCAAGTCCACTGGATGTTATATTGTTCAGTGTTGGAATATTGATGATGATATTTGGATACACCACTGAATATCTGGATCTTAATCAAAAACTGATCCAGTTCTGGAATAAGACCAAATCCCGATTATATAATATTATCAGTAATATAAGGAAAAGAATTTTCAGATCAATATGGACAATTTCCTCATTAATTCTATTGCTTGTGATAATATCCTCATACATCTTTTCTGTGGTTCAGACAGGTGTTGAATTACTATCAATCTCAATACTTAGTGGAAGACAGATCCTATTGATCTTATTTGGACTACTGATTGTTATAGAGATGCGTGAGTTGGTGATATTTGTCATCAACAGGATAGGTAATTTCCTCCTGATTATCCTTAACGGCCTGATTAGAAGGATTAGCCATTTACCAAATCTGATTAAAACTCTCTTTGTGAGATTGAAGGAAGACCTGAAAAAATTATATCTTGGTATAATTCGATTTCTTTCATATTTTATCACAAATACTTATGTTATCGGATATGTCTTTGCCATCATATTGGGTATATTCGCTTTAATCCACACAGATGCCATTTTAGGATCGTTGTTTTTCGGTCTGATTTTCATTAGCACAACAGTGTTAATTCATCAAGAAAGAGAGATGGTATCTAGAGGGGTGGCAAGGATTCAGCATACAAGTTATCAGACAAGTTTCAAAGCCCGTCAGTTTGTAAAACGCTCCAAAACTCGCGAGTGTCCCAATTGTAATGCAATTAATAATAAAAATTCCTCACATTGTATGAGCTGTCAACATGCATTTAGTATCTGTATGGTGTGTAAAGCCATGATTATTGAGGAACAAGAGGTCAGTTGTCCAAATTGTAATAACAAGGCCCATCTAGATCATATTCAAAAATGGCTAGAAATAAAGCCTGAATGTCCCTATTGCAAGCACAGTTGGAAATTAAATTTCTAGTAGGTAGTTAATCAAATCATCGAGTAAATTTCTAACTATGATCTTATCAATATCTTGGAAAAAGTCTACAGTGGATAATCGTGATTTGATAATGGAATTAATCCTATTATAATCTGAGACAATCCTTTCCGCATTAGCACTATAATAGAGACAGAGTATCAACTTCTCCATGGTTTCTTCTGAGTCCGATTTTTTAAGAAATGGATATACTAGTGCTGATAAGCTAGATTGTGATGATGTCACAGGTAGTGGACCAAATAATCCCTCCTGGAACTTATCACTATCATCACCGATGAGGGTATAATAAAATATGGAATTCTTCATCACCTCGGTCTCATCCAGCATGTCTGGATTCTGATGAATGATAACCTCGGGTCCCCTCACACCTATGGTGAATAGGGAAATACCTAAGCTCTCATCTAATTCATTGAAGGTGGAGGCTGCCTTGCCCAGGTCCGACACACCATTTTCTGAGCCCATGGGTATTGGAGGTAATCCTAATCTCTCAGGGTTTACAAGCTCCAGTAATTGTAACACCTTTTTCTTGGAAGCTAGTGTTCCTATTGCTTGATTGAAGAGATTAGAGACAAAATCCTCAGAATGCAGAAAACTAAGTTCAAATTTCAGATCGATCGGTATTTTTTTCAATTCTTCAAATATTTCCTCCTCTGAATATATTCCCCACAGTTCAGGTGAGGCTTTAATTTTCAATTTAATAAGATCTATGATGAACATATCGGATTTATTTGTAATATAGTAATCTAATATTGATACAGATTGATTTTGGATCAATTCGGTTATTGTAGCAGTTGAATGAGCTTGAAGTTCAGTCAAGAACTGGGAGATAATCTCACATCCCACCCCGATTTCTGATAGCTCCTCAATACTTGGAAAAGTATATTCGGATGAGAATTTATTGAAAATATCAGTTAATTTATCATTTGTAACCGGTTTAGATATGAAATCAACGGCCCCCTCTTTAAGAGCAGTACTAATTGCGTTTCCCTGTGTCACACCTGAGAGAATGACAATCTTATAATTATTAACTGCATCCTTCATTGCCCTCATAACCTCAATCCCATTCATTTGGGGGAGAATAAGGTCCAAAAATACGATATCTGCCTCGAGGTGATCAATATTCTCTAAAAAACTTACTCCTGAAGAGAATTCAGCAATCACAGTATGACCTTGTTTAAAAATCAGTTCAGATAATGTCTTTCTGATAAAAAGTGCATCATCAACAACTATGACATCTATAAAATTTCACCAACGAATCGATTAAGCTTTAATTTTTATTTTAGTATTATGATTTTAATTTAATAAAATAATCAATTCTCAATGGTGAGAATATATTTAAAACGCTTTTTAGTAAACCAATGTCTAGCAGCAGTTAAGAGAGCTGTTTCGAAACCTCGAAAAACAACACTTTTATTGATATTTGTAGATAGAGAGAATATGGCTGTTGAACCCGAAATTAAAACTCAGGAAATTGAAAAAGCAGTAGATGTTCTTACAGTAGAATCTTTTGAATCGGTTGAATTCTTTGTTGGCAATGCTTATCAATCCGCTTACTTCTATCAAAATGCACTGGGTTTTGAACCAGTGGCTTGGTCTTCCCTTAAAACAGGAAATCGAAAATATGCCTCATATGTGATGGCTCAAAATGATGCAAAAATCATACTTAGTGCTCCTTATCATCCTATTTCAGAGATGTCTGCCCACCACTTGCAACACGGGGATGGTGTCAAAAGGATCTCCTTGAATGTGCGTAATCTGGATGTTGCTGTGGAAGAATCAGTTGTCAGGGGTGCAAAATTAACCCAAGAGATAACTGAACTCAAGGATGACTTTGGCTCGGTTAGATATGCCGAGATATCCACATATGGTGATGTAGTTCACAGATTTATAGAGAAAGATGGATATGAGGGTGTGTATATCCCTGGATACGAGGAATATACTCCGGTGATGGAAACGGATAATGTTGGATTATTGGAGATAGATCACATTGTGGGTAATGTTGAATTATCTAAAATGGATCCTACAGTTCAATTCTATCATTCAGTATTTGGATTTGGACAGTTTATTGAATTCAGCGAGGATCAAATTGCCACCCAATATTCTGCACTGAGATCAAAGGTTGTCAGAAATTATAATCATCGGGTAAAAATGCCGATCAATGAACCTGCCCCTGGTCTTAGAAAATCACAGATTGAGGAATATCTGGACTTCTATCATGGTGCTGGAGTACAACATATCGCATACAGAACGGATAATATAATTGACACCATCGCAAGTATGCGTTCAAAGGGTGCGGAATTCCTTCATGTTCCTGAGGAATACTATAGGGGAATCGAGGATCGAGTTGGACACATAGATGAGGAGATCAAGGATCTGGCAAAGCATGGAATTATGATTGATAAAGATGATAAAGGTTACCTCCTCCAGTTATTTTCAAGACCTATTCAGGACCGACCCACATTCTTTTACGAGGTTATTCAACGACATGGGGCTGAAGGATTTGGTCTGGGTAACTTCAAAGCACTTTTTGAATCACTTGAAAGAGAGCAGGAAGTGAGAGGAAACCTGTAATTTCGAATAGTTAGTAATCACCCGATAGCAATCCAAATGTCCTTAAATTAGTTAATTATAATATAATTGTGCCAAAACTATATCGTGGTTTACTTGTTTCCTGCAAGAGGAATTTTGAGAAAGCAACCTCTAGTGAGATGTTCTATACATTGAGTAAAGAATTGGAGATAGAACCAGACTATATCTCTGCCAGATCAACAGGCATTTCGGGATTAATTTCTGTGAAACTACATACAGATGTTGATTTAACTGAGTTGATGAACAATTTAATTGAATTGGAAACGGAGAAGGCATATTTTATACACACTTTGAAGATTAAACCTGTTGAACTAACAATTCCTGCGGAATTGGAAGCACTGGAATCACATGTTGTGGATAATATTGTAGATTCTTTTGAGGGATCATTCAAGATTGAGGTAAGCAAGCGTCACACTCCGCTGGTTTCATCTGATATAATCTCCACAATTGCAAAAAATATTGATAATCCAGTCGATCTTACAAATCCAGATATTCTGATTCTAGTTGAGGTTATAGGAAATAAAATGGGGATCTCAGTGATCTCACCAGACCTGGTTTATTCAACCAATCTAGTTCATGAAGATTCCAGGGAATCTGAAAATTGGTTCTTGTAATAGTATTCCTCTACTAGTTCAATAAACCTATCCTGAAGATTATTGATAACATTGTTCGAGGGACAGGGCGCAATATTCATTCCGGCGGCAGCGTTGTGTCCACCACCTGTAGCGGTGTATGTATCATCATTGAATTCCGAAGCCAGCTGAATCAATATATCACCCACAGATAAACCATCGATACCTGATATTCTTCCAGACCCTCGTAATTCATCTTTCTTTTTGGCGACCACAAACACAATATCCGCTCCGGTTCCAATCAGACTTCTGGCCACAGAGCTTTCAAATGCGGCTATGGATGAAGTTACGATCAATAATTTTTTGTCTAGAATTTTATATACATTTCTTTTACCGGCTTTGATCCTTGCAATTCTTTCACTCAAACTCATCTGATTCTGGAGATACTCATTGGCTTGGATAAATTTTCCACCATTTTGGATCAAAAATATCATCATCTCAAATGTTTCTTCAGTGGTACCATGCAAAAACCGTCGGCTATCATACATGTGACCTGAAATCAGAAGTGTTGAAATCGTTGGTGAGGGAGTGATATTAAGTGCATGAAATGCTTTGGTAATCATCATACAGGTGGAACCTGCATTTTCATCACCAATATACAGATCAACAATCTTGTCAAGTTGATTTGTATGATGATGATCAATAGATATTCTTGAACCCTCAAAATTCTCGACAAATGATTGGAATTTGCCCAATTGTGAGAAATTAGCAATGTCTACTGTCACCACAAAATCACTGTGTTCATCCACAATAGGTAGTTGAGATTCAATCTCTAGATCAAGATCCTGTAATATTCTCTTGGTTGATCGATTTAGTTTATCCGAGTAGATTAAATAATCCACCTTCTTTACCTGATTCGACATCTCACCCAGGGCGATAGCTGCACACAATGCATCAGGATCCGCTGAATGATGCAGAAATATCAGTAACCTGGTATGCTCTCCGGCCAAAATAAACTCATGATATTCATGGAACATAATTTACCTCAGGATAAGGTTGCTCTGATCTTGGCTTCTAATTCTTTTACCTGGGTCTCATAATCTGAGGCCTGTTTCTTAGATCTATCAACTCTCACATTTAATAGTTCCAATTCAGAATCCAAATCGGATGCTGTCTGTGAAATCTCAGATTTGTAAAAAATTTGACCCACACCTCTGTATAGCTCACGATCCTCAGGTAACTTCTTAATAATTTCAAGAGTTTTTTCAATCTCTCTCCTACGTCCTTCTAATTGACCTGTCGAGGAATGTAACTGACTCAGTGTTTGAGTCATCTGTTGATATTTCTGAATTTCTGCCTGCTGAGCTTGATTTAATTCTGGATTTGACATATTTTTCCCTAACGTGTTTTATAAAATATTCTATAACAATCTTTTGAAAGTTATGTAGAAAATATTTAGACCTCGCCACCTCAAATTTCAGTAATATCTATCACATCAACACTTGTTTTTACCAATCTCATTATGGAGTTGAACAGAGCTCTCGTAGCAATCAGATCCTCACCAAAAACCCTGATCACAAGTTCATCACCATCCACTTCAATTTCTAATCTTGCTCTCTCTGTATCGGCACTCTTCTTCTCCATGACAAGTGAATTGTAAAGGGTCATTCTAGCACCCTCATCTAGTATTGTGATCCTAGTATCAATGGTATTCGGCATTTTATACAATCAGATCCCAATATCTACAAATTTAAAAATATTCATGGGCGATCTAGCATATTGAAACCTAAGCTCAAGGATTTTCTATTGATATTGATTGATCAAATTTTTCTAGAAAAATGGTGGTACACAAATCAATCTATTTAAACATCAATACAGAAAAGGAATTAGAGTAGTTATGACAACAAGCAGAACTAAAAAAGTTAAGGCTTCTGGCCGGTTTGGTGTACGATATGGAGCGAGACTTAGGAAGCGTATACGAGAGATAGACGCCACAGTCAAAGTTAGCCACCGCTGTCCACGATGCAGACTAGTCAAAGTAAAGCAAGCTGGTGTGGGTATTTGGGAATGCAGAAAATGTGGTTACAAATACACTGGTGGTGCATGGGCTCCAGTAACTAATACAGGCCGCAGAGTTGTGGGTCTTTCCAAACAAATCCAAGAAAGAAGATACGAGGATTAAATAAATGGTTCCGAAAGAACCTAAAACGCTAATTACAACTTCAATAAGAGGATCAGAGTCAAGTAAGATACTTTGCAAGGTACTGAGACATATCACCCCCCGATCAACCTACTTCAAACGTGGACGCACCAATGTAGATCAGCTGATCCAGTTTGCCCTGGCTGATAACTTTGAGTATATTGTGTTGATTCACAGCAGGGGTAATCAGGCCAGTCAGATCAGGGTCCATTCACGAGAGGGTGATACCTATATCTTAGAGAATCACTATCTTGAAATTTTTGAGTTTATTGATCCCAAAATATTTAATTTTGGCAGACTACCTGCAAAAGGGCCACTCTCCTGTCCCACATCCACTCGCAATCTAAATCCAGATCTGGTCGAATTTTTTGAAAAATATTTTTCAATTGTGGTCTCAAATAACAAGAAAAATGAGTTATGGTTTGTTCTAGATGTGAATTCAAATATTAATTATATACAATTTATCGATGCACTGACCCAGAAGAGATTTACAATGTTAACTGTAAAATATCGGGATAGTTAATTATTGTGAACTGACATGAGTCTGAAGGACCAGATGATCAAATAATTCATTATACATGGCCACCAGTGCAGCATGTGATACTGCCTCCTCTAGCTGAGATCTGGCATCCTGAACACTGGGTGTGAATAATTTGTATATCCATTTGAATAGATTCCATACCAGCATGAATGGGAACGCAATCACTTCCCAGATCATAGAGAATAATCTCATGGTTTTTCTTCTCAGTGCCCAGTTTCTCTGCGTCTTTTCCTTATTAGTTTTATCTACCTTTTTCTTCTCACGTTTTTTCCTCATATTATCAGGATATGCAATCAACTCTGTGTTGACTTCTTGGTATCTTAATTTGATAAAATCCCAGGATCTCATCACTACAACATTTTCTGAGAATTCCTCTATCATTACATCAAATGTTCTGTTGGCATAATTGTGAAAACTTAGAATCAAAACTATGGGTATGGCAAAAATACCAAGGAAGAAGTTTTTGACCGTCATAAGTACTGTCTGACTCTTCTCTCTAACCACAAAATGATCCTTCAGAAACTGACGGGCACCAAACGCAAGTCCAGTTGCAATCTGCCCCAGCTCAGCGTCTTCGAATAATTCCATATACTTCTGCTCCATCATTATCACACCTTTTAGTGCGGCACTAACCATGACGTTAGTTACCATATCGTCGTCCATTTGGCCGGCAAATATTTTGTATCCGATCAATTGTAGCGTTTCCTCGCCTTCAAGTGTGGTGTAATGGTGTTGCTCAGAAAAGTCCCTGACCGCTGATTTTCTCTTCCATAATTTCCAGCTGAACTCGTGTTGATAATAGGTGAGTGCAAATTGTCTGGTTGTTTCCTCACGCATCTGTCTGAAATCAAGTTTTGATATGTTATCTGATGTATCGCTCATCAAATTTTTGATTAATTTCTGTGTTTTTCTTGGTACAGCAGATCTATCAGTCCCCATCAGTGAATTAACATTATCGGTAATCTCGGTAAGTTGATCATGCATATCATCTTTGAAGTCCTCAAGTGTATCCTGATCAATTGGTGGTAGATCAAGGAACAAGAACCCTGCAGATGCTGCCATAAATGGAATTGCAAATATCTGCTCTGCCACCTTGTAGATCGCAGCTCCTCGGTAATTCCCATTTTTCAGGGAGAAATCCTTGCATGCACCAGCCAGACCATAAAACGGTCCAAAAAATCCAGCAAATGTGGATAATGCCAATCCCAGGGAGGCAAACAATGCTGCAATTACTCCAGGTGGTATTCCCCAGTCTATGAGAACAGTTAGTACTCCAAAACTGATGAAAACTATGAAAGTGAGTCCCATATCAATACCCTGGCCAACAGATTTTCTCAGTGCATAACCCTCAGAGATCTCATCCAGCATTCCTGAAACATCTCCCAGGCTATCTAGGGCCTTTTCAGTCTCCATCCTCTTTGAACTTGCCATCATTTGTGAGAATGTGAGAATCATAGTTCTTGATACATCAATGTAAGGTACCAGTTTCTGCAGTTTTGGTGGAAACATCAGATCTATTATCACAACCAGTAACTGGGCACCTAATACAGTGATCAATATTGGAATGGTGAAGAATATCGCAACCGAATGCTCAACTTTTCTCATGGTTTGGAAGATCAGAGCGATAATGATGAAAGATGGTATGAAATAATAGAGGATGGGAACATTAAATCCTGATAGTACGGAGAATTCACCCAATATCAGAAATGTGGGGATTAGTAGACCAATCACCATGCCAAATACATCCAATCTCCTTTCGGTTTTACCAGTTCTAAATTGAATAACAATACTATAAATATTTGAGATTATCAATAGAGAAACTCCGATATAAATAGTCAATAGGGTGATTATATCTGCGATATGCGCAAAGAAGATGCTTAGGTAGAGTCCTATGGCAAGTAATATGGTATAAAAATCTGATTTGATACGATCTTCCATTATTCTAAAGAAGAAGTTATTCTTATATTGTTTTTTCCCGAATTAATATTCACTTTGCTATTTTTTCAATAATTTTGGATCAACCCACGGAAATTAAGAGTTCATATTATAAATCAAATTCATTCAATCGAATTAATGGTATTGATTACGAGTCTCACCGTATTCCTTACATTCGGATTATTATCCTCATTCTCCCCTTGTCTGTTTCCACTATTGCCATCTTATGTGGCAACTGCGGTTAGAGTCAAGCAATCAAAAAAACAGGCCTTCATATCATCCTTGTTCTTGATTGCTGGTTTACTTATTGTGTTCTTCATAATTGGTTTGTTATCAAAATTTATTGGAGATTTTCTACTGGATAATTTAGTCCTATTCTCAAGAATTCAGGGAAGTTTGCTGATAATTGCTGGATTAATCATGTTAAAGCCACCCGGATTCATATACAATATTAGGTTGCCTGATAAGTTACAACAGGCAATATACAATGAAGAAAGTGCAAAAAATATGTATATTTTCAGTTTTGGCCTGGGTCTGGTTTACACCATAATTGCAGCTCCATGTGCCGCGGGGTATTTTCTCTATGTATGGATCTCTCTAGCTGAATTTGTGGTATTAGAGCAGTTATTTCTGGTTGCCGCCTTTAGTCTGGGGGCTGGATTGCCATTTATTATTATGAGTTTGTATCTACCCCAAATTTCAGGCAGTACAGTTGGAAAAATACATTCTGCCTCATCCAAGATAACACTTGTGCTTGGACTGGTATTTATCGCAATTGGAATTTGGTTGATAATTGATACCTCCACAGTTTCATTAATTTTCTAAAACCCAAATGTTTGTATTATCGAACATTAATACACATAAATTTCTGATTTACAAATAAAAATCGCATTTTCGAATTGAATTTTTATATAACTATGCATATTATTTATTAAATAAAGATACACCTATATTGTCGAATAAATCCCTCACGTTAAAAAGGTGTAATTAGTGAGTTTTAAACGGGGTTTATCCACAGAAATTGATGACCTTCTTGGTCGTGAACTTAAAGGCAAGCTGAATGAGAGTCTCCTACTCATCATTCTGACAAAGAATTATATAGCTTACAATAAAGATAAGGATACAAAGGTGACAGGATTTCGTGGGCGATCACAGAAGGTAACAGAGGGCTTAACCACTCGGGAGTTAGCGGATGAATTAAAAATGCCTCAGAGTACAATAGCTACTGCTGTAGGTCGTTTGGTCAAGAAAGGATTTTTAACCCACAGTAAGGGATTGCCAGTTTTGACTACCGAAGAGGGAAGATCTCTGGGAAATGAACGATTGAGACATCATCGTTTGCTAGAAGTCTTATTGTTCGAATGCGTAGGCTTAGATATCGAGGCTGCACACACAGAGGCCATAAAACTCATGCTCCTAACATCATGTGAGCTAACTGCTGAAATTGATAAGAAATTCAATTATCCAAAATTGTGCCCTTGTGGTGAGGAAATTCCACAAGACGTAGAAAGATGTGAAACTTAAACTAAAATATTTTTATTAATTATCTTCCTCTTCAATAGATACAGCTTCATTTGTGATTTGTTGCAATAATTTATTAAATGCTATGATTAGTGGATCTACCTTGGTAGATACCGATGCCTGGATAATACTGGAGATCCCCTCTCCTGTTTGCATTCCAGTGATCATATCCTCCATTTCTGCAATCCTAGCAATCATTCCCTTTAAACTACCCTCCAATTCTGCTATTTTTGTATCATATATTCCTGATCCCCTTATATTCTGTGTCAGATCTGCAATGGCAAGTTTTTTACCCATGTCATCATCGTATTTGTGTCCTTCTTTGAGAAAGAAAAGCACACTGCTATTGATTAGTTCAGTAAGGGTGACATTTATCAATCGAGCTTTTTCCTGAGCCTCTTTCTTTAACTCTGATTCCATCCAAAAGGTGGTAGGACTGCGATTACTACGATCTCTACGATTGCTACTCATGACCAAATTGCTCCTTGCTATTTTATGAAGTCTTATCAATTAAAATTTTCGGCATTCCATATGGTTAAATCATTAAATCCTTCATTTTCTCTTCGAAATAGATTTCCAATTCCTTGAATACATTTATTTTCCCCTTGAATAATTCTATCTCTTCTTGATAATTAAGTTCCACGTAACTGGCAATTTCTTTCAATACCTGTTGAAAATTGTGTCGAACTGGTTTTTGAACCAGCATAATCAATGAGAACAAACCTCTTTTCTCAATTAAAATTGAAGTTTTGTCCTGATCTATCTGATTCACAGATGTCTCTGTAATCTCATTGACAAGGGTTTGAACCCCACTCATTGCCATCGACAACAGATTTTTATTTTTTGGAGAAGCATTTGATCCAAACTTAGAAATTAGTTCATTACCCATATTATCCACCAGAATTATCCAGTAAACACTGCCATGGTTCATCAAACCCTGAACCACATTATCAAGGGTACTGAGCTCCTCAACCCAGTTTTGCTTATTGATTGATTGTTTTAGAGTTGAGATATTGGATCTCTTGTATAATTTTCTCATATTGTCAATCTTTCTTGCCATCTTCCCCAGTTGGAATATTTCCTTATCTGAAAGCACGGGATGTTGTAATTGACCCATTCGAGTGGAAAAATTAGTAATCTGATACAGCGTTGATGAAAATACATGGCCAGGAAGATATTTGAAGCTAATCAGTATAATTTTGAATATGTGATTGAATATATTCTCAACCAGAATATACTTCTCTTCAACTGGTAATACATCCCATGTATTGTCAAATTGCCTCATCAGTTTAAGTAATTGAAGATAATCTTCATTCCTATTATTAATATCGAATGGATTGACTCCTACAATATTGAGACAAGCACTGGATAACATATTCT
>DAOUUM010000119.1 GCA_030668165.1 Candidatus Heimdallarchaeota archaeon | reverse complement strand
TTTTGTTTTTTAAAAATGGAATATAGTCAACAGCAGATATTCTACATTCTACACTATCTTTATTTTGAAGATTAGCTACAACAGCTTCAGTTTTAGATTGGCGCTTGCCTTTTTCATAAACTAATTCTCCATTAGATTGAGGTGTTAACAAGTTACAAAAATCTGACGATCCGCCCCAATCCAATTGAATAGTGCGATCAAGAGTAGCACCCCTCATAGGAAATAAATTGGTTAAAGCGCGATGAATAATAGTGGCTCCTATCTGTGATTTTATATCATCTCCTATAAGTGAGAGATTTGATTCCTCGGCTTTTTTTACGATTTCAGGATCTTTAACTACATAAGAAGGCATTCCATTAACAACGCAGGCACCTGCGTCAAGAGCCGCCATTACGTAGAACTTTACTGCTTTGTGACAACCCGTTGGAAGTAAAATTACTGCAACATCAACATTTCTTTTTTTCATTTCTTCAATAACATTAGTTTGGGACTGGCTACTATCTGTAGGGATGATATTTTTTATATTACTATCTAACCCATCCAATACTGGGCCTTTTAGCACGGGAGCGTTTAGAAATTCAGGTTTGAATAAAATTATATTGCAATTTGGTTCTGCAAAAATCGCTTTACTTAGATCTTTACCCACTTTGTTTGAATTTACATCAATACCTAATACAAAATTAAAATCATCAACGTGATATTGAGTAATTTCTGGTAATAAGCCTATGATTTCATTTGGATGCTTTTTATACTTTTCAATCCCTTGAACCAAAGCACTTGCGACATCTCCTACGCCAATAAGACAAATATTAATTTTATTCGCCATAACATTTCATTTATGAGTTGATCTTATTTAAAATATACCAAATTAAACTATAGATAGAACTTCTATATATTAGCATTCTGACATAGGGTATCAAATTCGTCTCCAGCTACAAGGATGGATTTTAACGCTGGATTTATATTTCTTCGTAACCTTTGAAGACGAAGAATATCAGGTTCATCCTCAGAATTCTCAAGTAATCTATCGTATTCTTTGGCAAAGTCCTCTGCAAGAGATTCATTGCCCTGATTCTTAAAATACATTTCAACAATCGCTTTGACCATCCATATTGTACCATTACTATCAAGTCTGTTCCGTTCTTCTTTTTTTATTTCCATTATTGTGGGGCGCATAGTTTCTGAACAGTGCATCGGGATATCCTTTGTATCCACTTCTCCATAACTCATCTTCTTGGCAAATACAAAATTGGGCATCTCCTGATGACCACATTCATCACAGACCAGAAATAGTTCAGGTACGTAATCTGATTTCATTAAATATGTAATAGAATGATCATTGAATTATGTTGTTAAACCATAATAATATATTAATATATTATTACTTAGATACATGGTTAAAAAGAGACGTACTCTTCTTCAGAGGGCAAAATCAATTTTCTCATATCTCATTCACTATGATGAACCTGTGGCCAAATCACGTTTCCAGAAGGTTGGAATTTCCCCAAGGGAGATTGATCAGTGGTTGGAACTGATCCAAGAGATCCAGTCAATGCCACTGGTGACAGTCAAAGCCAGTGCTAACAGAACCTATGTGGATATCCTGGAGAATAAATTCATGATGCTCATGAAACGCAAGTACCTCGATCAGAGTGCAAGCTATGAGGAGAGAGAGGGGGCGATCCTACTCTACTTCAGGACAATGCTCACCTATGAACGCTTGAAAGGTGAGGATGTTGATATGGACGAATTGATCAGGTATACTTGGAAGATAGATCGACCGACTATTATTAGGATGGCAGAGGATGCAATCTCTGAGATTGAAAGATAAGACATTAAGATAGTTTATTTATCATCAATTAGTTTCAAAAATATTATTCCAATGGCCAAAAACAAGGCATTGAAGGCAATATTCCATAGAAAACCATGCACTATAGATGCAATCGAATCAGCCAAGAACCACAGAATTAAACCAATATACACAAACTTGATCTGATCTGTCCTGCTCTCCCGGGATAGAGCGATGAATAAAAATCCCACTAGATAGAGTAGAGAACCCAGTATACCTGCAACCAGGAGTAATACATTTTCACCTGCAGCATTTAGTTGGACCGAGCTGAACTCGGTAGAGAAGATCATGATTGAATCAATGGCAAATGACTTGAAGAAGATAGATGCCAACCAATAGACATCACCAACGAATAACATGATGAGGCCTAACCAGAATAAACTTTTATTAAATTTCATGGTGAGATATATCTGTTCAATTGTAATATAAATATTATTGTATGGAAGATTTATTAGGAATAATGTCGGATAAATATAACATCAATGTCGGATAAATCTGGAATCATGCATGATTTATTTTACATTAGGCTAGAATTTGTGGGTTACTATGCGTTAGAATTATTTATCATTGCACTAATATTCGCATATGGATGACAAAGCTTCCACACCAACACTTTGGTTGATAGTATTTTCTTTTGCACTACTCATTGATTCTCTTGCAATCATCTATGTGGCCTTTAAGCACTACACTGTGATAATGTATATCATGGTAGTTGCTGCTCTGATTGGTGCATTTATTCTTTTCAATATTTGGAACAAGGATGAACGTACAGAAACCGCAATAAATGATGCTTCAAGACTTGTGATTCAGATTTTCATAATAATTCTATCAGTACTGGGTATCACCTCCATAATAATAAGTACCTTCATACCCTCTGTTTTGTGGGAGATTGGTGCAACCCTTGTGGTGTGTGCAGTTATTTTGATCTACCTTCATGGGTTTATCTCGGTAATTTACGCACATAATATGTCCTAGGTGAGAAAATGAAGAGAAAAAAGAGTTCTGATGATTATGGAATCGTGTGGAAGTCCAGATTAAAAGTTTTCAGGGCAGAAAATGATCTCCGACAGGAAGACATTGCAGATAAATTACAGGTGACTCGTCAGACCATATCTGGCATAGAGAAGGGGAAGTATAATCCATCACTAGTCCTTGCATACAAGATTGCAAAATTATTTGATGTGACTATTGAAGAGATGTTTGTATTTGCTGATAAGGAATAAATAAGAATTCTATCTTGAGTAACAATCCATATTAAGTCTGATTTTTAATACTGCTTAAGTGTCAGACGATAAAGTGAGATTCATGGAGAGTATGGTGAACAGTTATGCATCGGTTCATAATGAGAAATACTGGGAAATTGTAACTCCATTCATAGGAAGAAAAGCTGGGGGAAGAATTCTTGATATTGGCTGTGGACCTGGATTATTACTAAATGATCTGAATATTAAGTACAGACCAGAAATGATGTATGGTCTTGATCTATCAGAAATCATGCTTGAGAAGGCAAAATCTGTTCTCTATGAACCGGTGACAGAAGGTAGAATAAAATTTATTCAACAACACATGCAGGAGAATGTAGATCTACCCCAGGATCTCGATGTTGTTTTTTCTTCACGAGTACTCAGATCCTTTAACAATCAGTGGGATGTACTCAATTCTATTTATAATTCTTTGAAACAGGACGGTATACTTGTAATGGTTGATTGGTCCCTTGAATCTATCTCCACCTATTTCAAGTGGTTTAATCTGTCAGATTCATATGAATATGATATTGATAATGCGATTCGTAAGCACCGAAATTTCTCTCGTTACTCAACTGAGGACTGGGTATTTCTATTTGAAAAAGTTGGATTCAAAATACTGAAAACATTTAGATTAAATGAGGTTCAAATCGGATTAATTGTACAAAAGTAGTTATTCAGATTGTGGTGCGGTGATATTAGCAAAAAGGTAAATAACCAGATATTTTACAGGATATGCCAGATCAAACACTTCTAGACCCTCACTGATACCACTAAACAACATGTGGAAAATTATCAGGCCAACTATCAATAATATGAACAACTGATTTCCCAATCTCTTCATCACAGTAAATCTAACAGAATCTCTCTTGACCTCGTTGATATATAGTATTTTTAACATCGTGTAGGCACTGAAAAGGTATATTATGCTGGATACAATCCAGTAAAGACCATTGCCATATCTGAAAATTATTCCCAGACTCCACACTACACGAAGAGTGTTTCCCGTGGTGATTATTGAAACGGGGTGGGTCAGTATCAGCATTGGTACCAGTATGACTAACCATGATGGAAATTTAGTGGTATTTATTTCTGGTAGATGTGATGAGATTATTCTGACTGTCAAGATCATCAGTATACCATGATAAAATGGAAATATCATGGTTGATAAATCTCCCAGGTATGAGAACATCTCAGGTACAAATCTCAAAAGAAGCAAGAGTGGATAGTTAATCACAGCGTAAACAAAAATAATCACTAGATAAGGTATCAAATGTTCAACTACCTTGGTAGGAAGCTCTTTTGTCATAATCTTGAGTCTCCAGTCCAGATATTTATTCTTTTATGCAGGGGAATAATTTTGTCAAAACTATTAATTTTATGTTTTTCAGTTTCAGTGCTATAAATACTGAACTGATGTAGTGTTTATGTTATCTAACCTCATGGGTTAATAACAGGGGTCTAGGACACTCATCACCTGTCATTTCCAAGGAAGTACGGATAAGTTGATGAGAGGCCGAATGCCTGTAAAGGAAGACCTGTTCAATGAACATACTGGTGTAGACTCGTGTGGAAAACCCTTTTGGAAATGCCACAGAGCAATGACCCACCGGTGAAGCGTGGATTACCTGTCTTCGTTGAAAGTTAGGAAACTGGAGAAGAAGGAGAGACGAACCGTTCTGATTAAGTCAGGACAACATGGCAAACAACCCTAGACTGGGCGACGGTGACGTCTGGCTGCTGTGGAACGAACACGTAAGAATTTGTCAAAATTCAGGTCATGGGAATAATTAAGGAGAACTTGTGGAATTATAACTAATAGCTTACCTAATTGTTGACAAATTGATACCTATTAGCATACTGATTTGTTATATTTTTGTAAGATTTGGGGTAAAGATGATCATGTGTGTCTATTGATTACATTTCGATGATATATAAGCCCAATAAGAGGATATGATTTTTTGACGATACTAACTATTTTAACATTAATTCTATTTCGGGGTATAGAATGAAAAAATATCTATTGTTGACAAAACCCCGTGTAATAGTATTACTGACAATCACAGGGATAATATCCTACCTAATTCCATCTCTTGAGGATATTGAGATACTAGATATTATCATATTTACCATAGTTGGATATATGACATCTGGAGGAGCCATGACTGTCAATCACTACATTGACAGAGATATCGATTTGCTGATGGAAAGAACCAAGAGCAGACCAACAGTTGGAGAAAATGCAATCAATCCCTTCAAGATATTATTATTTGGAGGAGGCCTGGCCATTGTGGGTACTGTAATTGCATTCTTATATTTTGGTAAATTCACCGCGATTATGCTTGCCTGGGGAATATTATCCTATGTAATTGGTTACTCAATGATATTGAAGAGAAAGTCCATGCTGAACACAATACTTGGAGGATTGGCCAGTCCAGCTCCAGTATGGGCAGGATTTGCGGCCAGATACGAGTTGCTGGATATCCCCGGTGATTTTCTTGGAGTTCCCATTGAGGGTTGGGTACTGGGCGCAATAGTATTTATCTGGACCCCATCTCACACCTGGGCTCTCTCGTCAAAGTATGTGACGGATTATAAGGCAGCTAATATTCCCATGGTACCAGTTAAATATGGACTTCCACTTACTGCAAAATTAACATTGCTCTGGGGTAGTGCTGTGATTATACTAACCACAGTAATAATTTATTATTGGTTCACCAGTTCTTGGATAATAATTTTGGTGATGATTATACCCCATACATTTCTATTTAGGACATTGTGGGCATTTTACAAATCTGCTGCAACCTACACCGCTAATAAATGCTTTAAGATGCATAATTACTGGTTAGCTGTTATTTTTATCATTATACTATATTCTGTTTGGTTTTGAATAATTTATGATTAATTAAAAGAAGATAAACAGGCGCTGTGGACAGGAAATAATATATAATTCAATAATAGTAATACCTTATGGCAAATGTTCTTGAAAGTGCTAAATCCGGCAGAGCAACTTGTAGATTATGTAAGCAAAAAATTGACAAAGGAGAGGTACGATTGGGAATTGAATCAATTTTTAAGAAGGATGGTAATGAATATGCCTCATTCAGGTGGCATCACTTCCAATGTGCGGTGGATAAAAGACCTGATGATTTACTAAAAGCCACCCGAAATGTAACACTTAATCCTGATCAGGAGAGGATTCTAGATGATCTGACGGATAAGGGCAAGAGAACTGCGACCTCAATAATACCAATATCTGAGCTAGAGGAGCCAGGTAGAAGGGTTAATGTGAAGGCCACTATTAAGAAAGCGTTCAAAAAGAAAAAAATGTTTGATATAGAGGGGAATGAGAGAATTGGTAGATCGTTATATATCACCTACGAGGATATTAATTCCAAGATAAATCTCTGGGATGAGCATGCAGACATTGAATTGAGTCCTTCAGACACAATAGTTATTCTGTCTGCTAATACTTTTCTTGGTTCCAATAATAATATCCAGATTGAGGCTATTTCTGATAGTACCGTTTTGATCAATCCTACAGAGGATGAATTGGCCCAAATGGAGAGTGTAGAGGTCTTTACCGCAGATTCCTGGGAAAGACCACAGGGTGAATTTGCAAGATTTGAATTTGCCAAATCATCCAGAGCTAAATGCAGAGTATGTGATGAGAAAATTGGAAAAGGAGAGTTAAAACTTGTAAAACCTGTATGGGGAAAGGATGAGAAGAATGATCGTAATTTCCCCTCATTGCAATCATTTCATATTAATTGTGGACTAGAAGATGAGCACGGCCCAGATTTAGCCAGAGAGGCAATAACAAAACTCACCACCGATATTTTAACCGAGAGCAGAGACAATTTAATAGAATTATATGTATCCCTTCCAGAGATAGGTGCAAAATCTGATCTCAAAAAATTATTAAATATCAAATAATCTCTATAATTAAGGATCATTCGGTAATAATTCAAAATAATAATAATCGAAAATTAATAAATTGCACCAAACAATAATATATTGTAATTAGTATTATTAACGCGTGGAATTGTATCCTGAGATTGGTGAGATAAGGGCATTAAATGAGAAAGATGATTATGAACAATCACTTCAGAAGATAGCTGAACTACCGGAGGACAATTCCGAACTATATTATTTTGGCAAGATCTGGATGATTGTTAATTACATTGAGATGGGTAATAAAGAAGCTGCTGAGCAGGTAGGGAAGGATTTTCTAGTACCAATTGATCCAAAAATTGAGGAGAAAATGTCCTTAACACTAAGAATTGCACTACGTACTGTTGATATTCAAATTAATAGCCTTAAGTGGGATGCTGAGAAAATGGGAATACGGGTAAAATTAGGTGAAGCATTAATTGATGCTGAATTTATTAATCAAATAATAAACTTCACAGAAGAACATCTAGGGGAGATCAAAGTTCACAATAATCTAATTTATTGGATAACTAGATTTTATTCCATTTCACCTCTTTATTATTTTTTTAGAGTGTAGTTCTACTCTTGGAGCATAGCAATATTTACAACATATTCGTTTATCTATTCGCACTAAATCTTCTTTTGTTTTTATAGATGCTCCACAATTCACACAATAAGACACTCGTCTTAGTTCTTGAGACATTTTTTATCACATCGTTTTTTTATTTTATTCACTTCAATCCTATTGGCAAATCGTTTGTTATACTTCCCTGTAGTAATATTTTATGAGAAACTAATAACTCGATAACGTTTTTAATCTCTTCTTTTGAAACATAGTCTTCTTTATTGTCAAGCATACAGCAAAA
>DAOUUM010000340.1 GCA_030668165.1 Candidatus Heimdallarchaeota archaeon | reverse complement strand
AATGTTACCCTTCTTGGGGTAACAAGTGAATGATTTATATATTAGTAAGTCCTGTATTTATATGAACAACAATATGGCGTATACTACAAATAACAAAAAGTTTCTAATGTTTGTCCCTCTATTCTTTATCATGCTCACTGCTTCTGGTGTACTTGGTATAGTGATGACTTCTCTTCAATTTGGGAACATCCCTACCCAGACCACAACCACAGGATCAATTGAGCCAGGAGAGTTCAATGAGATTTTCCTAGTGATGGACCCGGATATGGATGGCCCACTGATTAAAATCGATTTGATCAGTTTGTCATTTGACTCACAAGAGGCAAATTTACATCTGGTGGAGGACAAACCAAGTGATTTTTACACTAATTTCTCTTCTTATCAATATACTCAGGAATATAATAATTCTCATCTGATCTCTGATTACAATGTCGTAAATAATGCTAATTTTCAATTATCTGACTCTTATTCAATCCTTTATTTACTGGTTGAAAATGCAGGATCTGAAGCCAATAGCTGGTCCTTATCCATCCGTATCAGTGATGCTGGTTCTGATAACACCACTTCATTAGTGCTCAAGGTGATAGGAGTAGCACTTTTTACATTTGCCATGCTTGTATTGACAATTTTTAGCTTTATTGAACTTGCTGAACCTGAATTAGTCGGGGCACGCATTCACAAAGAGGGTGATGTAAGACAAGTTAAACTCACTGAGCCAAGAAAATACAATTCGAAATTTCTGACTGTAGATCTTGAAAATAAAATTGATAAATTTGTCAAGAAAACAGAATCTTGGGAACAGATGATCCTGGTATTTGCATACTTTGGATTTCCCATAGGTATCTCTCTAAGCATAATAACAGGAACCAGTCCTCTTCCCTTCCTAGCCCTGGCTGGTGCTGCATTTGTTTATTACAATGTGAACAAGAGATTAGATTTCAGATCCAATCTCAAGGTTACAGTGGAAAATGAGGGTAAAATTAAGCTTGATAAGTTGGCAAAATTGCTTGATCGTAAGGAAGAAGATGTGAAGAAAGAATTATTCCATCTGATCTCTTATGAGAAGTTTCCTGTTCGATATGATTTTGAATCTGGTACAGTAATCTACAAGAAGGTTGAAGGCGATACAGTTGCCCAGGATGATGCACCTATTGTATCCACAAGTGTAACTGAGAATATAACTGAAACTGTGGAAGAAACCGCAGAATCCAGCATGCCTGAAACCCAGCAGGAGATTACCTGTGCATTTTGTGGAGCCAAGGCAACAATCGAGGATGCTCGATTTTGCAGCGAATGTGGGGCCTCAATGGTCATCGCAAAGTAGGGGATTAAAACATGAGTAAATCTGCTTATCCCGATCTAATAGATGCATTATCTTCAATCAATAGTATTGGATTCACCACCTTGCAGGCTGCAGCTTATATTGCTGCATTGCAATTGGGTGAGGAGACTGGTAGTGCAATTGCGAACGCATCCGGAATCAACAGATCCAAAATATATGATATACTCAACCAGCTTGAGGAGCTAGGTGCCATCTCCAAAGTATCCAGGGAGAACAAACCCAGGTACATTGCAGTTTCTCCAGAGGATCTATTTCCAAAATTACT
Source organism: Candidatus Heimdallarchaeota archaeon (assembly GCA_030668165.1). GTDB lineage: Archaea > Asgardarchaeota > Heimdallarchaeia > Heimdallarchaeales > Kariarchaeaceae > JAJRQD01. The sequence continues at coordinate 2,278 of DAOUUM010000340.1, read as the reverse complement.
CTCTAAATTCCAGGAACATCTGAATCAGAGTAAGGATAGACTGGGGGTACTGGCTGAAAATAGAGTTGAGATCGATACGGCCAAGATGACAATCACCAAACTAGATCTCAGAAAAATTGATTTGAATGATTTTGAGTATCTGATCAGTTCCAATGAAAGAGCAAGAACTGAACTGATTGATATTGTGAACAAGGAAAGTCGGCCATCCAGAAAGGTCAAATTATTGGATCTTAATTGGGCCAATCCCGAGGGTTTAATTCTTCTGGTCAGTGATGAGATCACCTACCTACTACCAACTCCTGATGGAAGAACTGTTGACAGTTTACAGTTCAATGATCCAATAATATCCACATTCTTCAAAGCTATTGTTGAGTCTTGGTGGATCAAGGATATCCCTGAGAATGTTCAAAGAGAGATCAGTGATGGAACTTTGCGTGCCCTGTATGTCGGAAAATCTGTTCAAATGAATTTTCAGATGCAAGGTGGTAGAGAGTACAAGTATGATCGACCCGTGTCCTTCTCCGTTACTGACAAACACCTCACCTTTTACTATCTGGGTTCTCCTGATCCGGTAATTCCTCTGATGGCACTGAGTGAAGTTAAATTGCTTGATGATCACGAATTGGAATGTACTTTCACGACTCCACAAGGCAAAGAATTTGGGAAATTATACTTCCAGATGGTTGCTGATGCACAGCTGATGAAGAATCTACTTGACGTGCTATCACCAAAAATTGAATAATCCCAAAAAAATACGCTCATATTGTCCTATTAGAAATCACCAATCATTAAAAAAACCTATATGTCTAATTAATAAATTGTGATCTAGAGCACAATCTATCAAGACTTGAAACCGATATTTAACTTGGGAAATCTTATTTCTTGAGGATTAAAATTTGGATATTTTCTTGAGATATTTGAACACATAGAAGCCCATCACAATAACAATTGGGATGACTACCATGAGAATGGGGATCCAATTTTGCTCTAGGGTTGCAATTAATCTCTCCTCTTCCGAGAAGAATTGATAAATCTCTAGTACTGGACTAAGGATAACAAAAACAGTAAAAATTCTTACTAGTGACTTAAGTGCTGCAGAGCGTTTTTGAGAGAGTTCATCAATGTATTCACGGTATTGATTTTTCAACTGTTTCTTCTTCTCTAGAAGTGCGTCTCTCATCGGTACCATATACCATTCATTTTCAAGTCTCTTCCAAATTTCCTTTGAGATGGGAGCCAATTTTAATGTGATATCTTTGTAATTTAGAAAGAAAACTTCTAAGTTCTCAGTTAACTCAGTAATGATTTCTAGTTCACTCTCAATATTCTTGATCTGAGTTATACGTCTTTTTTTTGCTGAGAATTGTATTAAATCATAATACATCTGTGTATCTAACAATGATATCGCGGCATAGTGATAATTCGCTAGTTCAGTGATTCTTGGTTGTCCTTTGAAATACATACTGCCCTTTTTGACCATTATGAGTGACATACCATAACCAGGATACAAGGCATCAGTTGAGTTCATTGAACAATTATTTGCACCTGATGGTTGAGATGAGATAACAAAACTTTGATATTCATTGCGAATTTCATCTGATATCTGCTCATCAAATTCGAAGAAGAATATGATATGCAACCATAAGATAGATCTCAGGGGGAGAAAATTTTGGCCTTTCGCCTTCAACTTATCGCTCAGATTTTCAAATGAATTCATTCGTACCATTTGATCCTTTAACACTTTGATGAGTTGTTGTGTATACAATTGGCAGAAGGGATCAATTGAATCCTTGAGTGCTCCATAGATAAATCGGTAGACCATTTCACGGAAATCAATCTTTTTCATCTTGTGTGAATTAGTTACTTGGAGTTTTATGTGCCATACTGCAGTTCCGTAGACATGGAAGTAGATTAATGCATCTATAATCTCAAAATTATTTCCTTCAAAATCAAATTTACGCAATTCCAAATCTGGTCGGTTAATAATGAATGATGGTGAGACAAATGTTTTTCCTGCAAATGTGTCCTCTTCTTTGACTTCATAGAGAAAATCAGTATCATGAGATCCTTCTATCGCCCAGCTAGAATGTTCTTGAGACTTTAGTTTGTTAAGTATTTCCTGTTGTTGCTCAGGATATCCATGTTCCAATAATTCAGATGAGTCAATGATAAATCCTGTGTAAAAAGGAGCATTTGCGTAGACGGTGTATGAATCTTCATTAATATCAATTTCCATAATTGCTATCAAGTGAAAAGTCTGATAAAATTAATAAAATTT
>DAOUUM010000096.1 GCA_030668165.1 Candidatus Heimdallarchaeota archaeon | reverse complement strand
GGACATACTCCACAAATGCGTTGCGTAATTCTAGGCATCTCCTCTGCAGGCATGCCCTCAATAAATTTCTCAAATCCTCTCAGTTCAGGTACTTGGAAAAATGCCTGATCTACAGATCCCTGATCATCCAGACGTATGGTTATCTTTCCATGACCCTCGAGTCGGGTTATTGGATCGATTACTATTGTTTTATCATCGTTCATTATGGTATAACCTCCATTTTTTTACGTTTCAAGATACTTGATGGTGTACTGAAATAGTAGACCATTTTCGCGAAGCTGGGAATAGATTTAACCATGCGAATCACATCCTCTTCATCTGTTTCTTCCCATATGGAAGCAAGAGCAGAGGCATACTTGGTCCCCATATCCTCAACTTCATCTGTGGGTCCATAGCAACCCCGACAAGGCATTGTAACCTTCATACAAGCTGCGTCACATCCATTCCGAGTTACTGGACCCAAACACATCACACCCTGCTCAAGCAAGCATTGTCCCTCCTCTGGAATAATCTGATGAATTCTCTTGAACTTCTTCATAATAATCTTGTCTTCTTTTCTCTCCAAGGGACAGGTATCACACATATTCCTGTTGGGAGAGAGTACAGACCCATGTGGGGGTAAATTACCAGATAGTATAGCCTGTACTGCGCCCATAAGCAGATCAGGGTGAGGAGGACATCCAGGGATGTAATAATCCACATCAATAATATCATCAAGTTTCTTCACAGTATTGTAAATTGTGGGCAGTGTCAGTTTTACTCCATTCACCTCTGTCTCAAGTTGAGGTATAATTTTCTTAGGATTATTTATGGTTGGAGCTTCGATATACACTTTTTGGAATATCTCCTCTCTTGTATGAAAATTAGCAAGTCCAGGAATTCCCCCAAGATGTGCACATGCACCATAGGCAACTATGAGTCCTGCTTTTTTGCGTAACATTTTGCCCATCTTCTCATCCTCTGAATTCCTTACACTTCCATTGATCAATGCAACCGCAATGGATCCATCCTCCATAGCCTCCACATCTGCCTTCTTGAAATCCAATGCTACCGGCCAGAAGACAATATCAACTGCTGCTACCACATCCAGTATCCTTTCTGCTAGATCAACAACTGATTCCTCACATCCACCGCAGGTTCCCATCCAATAGAAGGCAACTTTGGGTTTAACAACGGCCATCTTAGTCAGCCCCCAATTCAATTGGACCCAAGGTCCGAACGGTTTCAACCATATCAGTGATCACCTTGACTGCTTTTGCACCTTCGGATGCGGATATCCCAACCATCATGACTCGATCTTTGCTGATACCAAAGCTTTCAAGCATATTGTTCATCAAATGAAATCTTCTGATAGTTTTATAGTTACCATCCATGTAATGACAATCTCCTTCATGGCACATTGATATAATAACGCCATCAATGCCATCTTTGAATGCCTTCATCACAAATGTGGGCTCAATCCTACCTGAACACATCGTTTTGATGATTGTTACATTGACTGGGTACTTCATTCTACTGGTTCCTGCCAGATCCAGACCTGCGTAGGAACACCAGTTGCATGCGAACATAAGTATGTTCGGTTCAAATTCTGCTTTCTCAATTATCTCAACCGTCATTTGCTGATCACCTCATTAATCATACTCATCAGTTGTATATCCTTAAATCCACGTTGCTGCATTGCACCCGATGGGCAAGCAGCAGCACATTGACCGCAACCTGCACAGAGACGAGCATCTACCCGAGCTATCTGTCTCCCATCTTCCAAATCTACTCTCGATATTGCCTCATAGGGACAGGTGGTTATACAAACTCCGCATGCACCACAGGTATCCTCATCCACATATGCAATCATGGGTTCCAAATCTACTTCCCCTTGGATAATAGGAATAAGAGCTTTAGATGCCGCTGCACTGGCTGAGGTCACACTCTCAATGATATCTCGTGGAGCCTGAGCGGCTCCACCAACATAAATACCTGGAGATGGTAGTTGAACCGGTCGAAGTTTTGCATGACTCTCCTGAATCCACCCTTCTGAAGAGCAGGGAATCTTGAGTAACTCGCTCACTCTGTCGTATCCCCTAGTAGGTACCATACCATTTGCCAATACAACCAGATCTGCAGGAATTAGTATATCCTCACCTATGAGCTGATCGTATACTTGCACCTCGACCTTACCATTGACTGTGACAAGCGGAGGGGCGTTTCTCCTGTAACGGACATATATGACTCGCTTTTTGCTTGCTTCTTCATATAGTAATTCGTCTCTTCTTGCATATGTGCGAATGTCCCGGTAAAGGAAGAAGAGATTGGCATTGGGATACATGTCTTTGAGGAGGATCATATTCTTAAAAGAAGATGAGCAGCACATTCGTGAGCAATAAGTATTTGCACCCTCAATGTTGGGATCCTGCATTGAACCTACACAGCTAACAAAAACGATATTCTTTGGATCAGATGCACCTACTGTTCCTAAACTCATCACTCGATCGCTCATAATACGTTCCAGTTGCATGAGAGTGATGATACTTGGATGTTCATAATAACCAAATTCTCCCTTTTTGGGAGTATATGGGTCATATCCGATCGTAACAATAATTGTACCAAAATGATCAACTACTTGTGTTGCACTCTCGTTTAAATCAATAAATTCCTCACCACATACCTCCACACATTTATTACATCTTTCCTTAGGACAGACATCAATATCAATTAAGTATTCATCAGGAAATGCACCTTTGAAGGGTTTGTAGAATGCCTTCCTGTCATCCAATCCATATTCATATTCATTCAATGTCTTAACAGGGCATATTTCAATAGCCTCCTCCGGATTTGGTATATTTGGTTTTACATATCGAGGTTTGGTTTCAATGGTAACCTCATAGTCACCATATGCACCTTTAACATTCGTCAACTCAGAGTTGGTAAGGATGGTTACATTATCATGATTCTTGATACGATTAATAAACTCCATATAGATTTGATGACCAGTCTTCTCTGAGTGCACCAGATCGCCAATTCTAGCAGTATTACCTCCTAAAGAAGGGTTTCGCTCAACCAAGCTGACCTTCATTCCTCTTTCAGCAGCATCTATTGTTGCCTTGAGACCAGCCACACCTCCTCCAATTACAAGTAGTTTATCCTTTACACTCGACTTCTCTTTATCAATGGGCTCCAATAATCTCGCCTTGGCAATTGCCATCCTGATCAATGTTTTTGCCTTCTCAGTTGCTCTTATGGGATTTTTTGGATGTACCCAAGAGGCTTGTTCCCTTATATTTGCCATCTCAAATAGATAGGGATTGAGTCCAGCTTGCTCACATGCATTTCTAAATGTATTCTCATGCATTTTTGGTGAACACGCAGCAACAACAACCCTGTTTAGTCTTTCATTTTTTATATCATCCATAATTGCGTTCTGTCCAGGAGCTGCACAGGTAAACATATTCTCTCTTGCAATGACGACATCATCAAGTTTGGAGGCATATTCCACCACTCCCGGGACATCAATCACAGATCCGATATTTACGCCGCAATGGCATACGTATACACCAATTCTTAGTTCATTATCTGTCATTTTATAGCCTCCTTCAGTATTATTGAAGCTCTTATTGCAGCGGCACTGGCCTGAGTTACCGTATCAGGTATATCTTTAGGACCCTCACTTGATCCTGCCACTAGTATTCCATCGATACTAGTTGTGACAGGATCCATGTGGATGTTTCTCACGGCAATAAATCCATCATCGGATAGTTTTAATGGCACGGGATATTCCTTGTTAGAGGTTTCTGCACCGACAGCAAGTACGATCATATCGAATTCATCCTCAACAATCTTGTTCTTTATCACATTCTCATATCTTATATTAAGCAGGTTCCCATTGCCATTACTGACCTTACCAACCTTTCCTTTGATGAAATTAATACCATACTCGTATTTTGCTCTCTCATAAAATTCTTCAAAACCCTTCCCAAAGGCTCGAATATCCATATAGAAGATAGAGACTTCCGTTTCTGGGTAGTGATCTTTGATCAATATAGCTTGCTTAATAGATATCATACAGCAAAACCGTGAACAATACCAATTGTGCCCCTCAAGTTGACTACGCGAGCCCACACAGAGAATAATGCCCACTTTTTTGGGTACTTCACCATTGGATGGTCGTTTCAAATGACCTTCATTTGGTCCAGTGGATGATATCAACCTTTCAAATTCCATATTGGTTATTACATCATCATGTAATGCATAGCCATAATCATGCTCATTTGAAGGGTCATAGAGGTTAAATCCTGTGGTGTAGATAATTGTGCCTACATTGAGATCCAGCAATTCTTCCTTCTGTTCAAAATCAATTGCCTCTGTAGGGCAGTGTTTTTGACACACTTTACACTTTCCGCTCTCGAAAAATTTGCAGGATTTGGCATCAATAGTGGGGACTAGTGGAATGGCTTGGGGGAAATCGAAATAAATAACTTTTCTCTTACCCATGCTCATATCAAATTCACTATCAGTTTTGTAGGGACATTTCTCTACACAGACACCACAACCGGTACACTTCTCCATATTCACATATCGGGGTTTCTTTCTAATTGTCACGGAGAATTTACCTTCAGTTCCAGATATTGATTTTACCTCACTATAGGTCATCAGTTCTATATTTTCATGCCTTCCAACATCCACCATTACTGGTGTGAGAATGCAGCTACTGCAATCCAAGGTAGGGAAAGTTTTGTCTAATTGAGACATACGCCCTCCAATGCTTGGATTTTTTTCTACAAGGAATACTTTTATTCCTTGATCTGCCATATCCAAAGATGTTTGCATTCCTGCAATTCCACCTCCAACGACTAATACAGATTTCATGGTACAACTAGGAAATAGTATGTTTGCTATATATTATATAGTATTGGGAAAATATATTGAATTTTGTGGAATTCGAGATCACGTGTAGCATTTTTATAGTATATTGAACAATATTTAGAACATGTGTGCAATTTCGGGCTTATGAAGATATTCAATTCCTCAAGTCTATCCTTTAATTCGTAATCATGCTACTAATCGTAAGAAATCATAAAATTTTTGTTCTTATTCCCGAAATTGTCTATGTGTTCCATAGAATTGACATAAATAAATGAAATTTATACTAATATCACAGAATATGGAAGAACCTCAAAATATCTTGGCGCTTATTTGGTAATTTACTAGAAAAATTCGATAATTTTTGAACTTTTGACAAAATTAATATCATTTTATTGTACGATATGATTATTTGTGATTACGAATACCGCTATTTTGACAAATTTTTTTCCGATTAACGTCTATTATTTAAAATAATATGTTTAGTATCGTTTGTCCAATTACGATCCTTTAAAATATTTTTATTTTTGCTAGATTATTGATCAATGTATAAACACGATGATATCCATTGCAACTAAAAATCACGAATTACTGCCTGAAGTCCTCTAATTATTAGTTGCGTGATTAAATTACAAAGAATGTGTCAAGTATTAGAAAATATACAAATATGTGGGTAAACATGATCTTGTTAACAAAAATATTGAAGAAGTAGTGATATTTGACAATTGTATGGAAGGAAAAATTGAGATCGCTTCTGGGGCTAGAATTTCTTACAGATTAACAGGTAATTCATCTAAACCAGTGATAGTTATGGTAAATGGATCGATATTCAATTACAAACAGTTTGATCCGGTGCTGTTACCTGCGTTAAAGGACAAATTAGGAGATGATTTTTCAATCCTAAACTACGATTACGTTGGAATTGCTAATTCTTCAGAACTCGACGGAGATTTTGATTTTATCACCATAGTAAAAGAACACAAAGAATTGCTTGAAATTCTTGGTATTGAGAAAGCACATCACCTTGGTTATTCCAAAGGATCAATAGTCAGTTTTCTCATGGCAGCTGCCCATCCAGAATTTGTCGAGACAATAGGGGGATATGGCAATCCAAATCTGGAAAAATCAATCAGCCAAGCCTCAAATGATGGATTTTCAGAGAGGAGCCAGTCATTAAGATCTATTCAGGGGCTTTGGGAAAATGACGTTGATGACAGTAATTATGGTATGGTGTATGATACTGTTTTCCTGCCCGTGATATTTCCAGGTAAGAATGTAAATACCATTGGCAAGGTGGAAAAGGCCAAGAATATGGTGGTAAAAAAGAAATTGCGACCCATGTTGATGGGCACCAAGGTAGAGAACCTGTATAAATTGTATGAATATTACACTAGGGTGCCATCAGATGATGAGAATACGAGATATGTTGAAGCGATGAAAGGAATTAAACAACCAACCCTTTTGATGCATGGCGATATAGATCATATAGTTCCACTCGCTGCATCCCAAAAACTGCACGAATGGATTAGTGGATCAAAGTTGAAGGTATTCAAGGGATTCACCCATTCAGAACCTATTCTTGTCAAGAAAAAGGGTAAGAAATTGATGGCAGAATATAGCAATTTTATCAAATCAAATAGTTAAATCACACACCTAGATAGATGAATTGATTAAATATTTGGAATTTTGATATAAGCGAAAACAAAAACAAATCTGATACCAGCAGACACCATAAACATCTCACTGTAACCAATTCCAAGTGTGTACAGAAATTCAGCCAGGTAACCGAAGCCCAAAGAACCAATAAATGTGGAAATTCCAAACACAAATGCATGGGTGCCAAAATACCAACCCCGATGGTTTGGCCGGTTAATTTTCTTGACAGCCTCTAAAACATAATCCTTTTGCAAAGTACTGTAGAAACCAAATGTAAGTCCTGCTATGATCCTTGCAAATATCAGATGGAGCCATGAGGTGGCAAAGGCAAAGGAGAGTGGGACAAGAAACAAGAAAAATCTGGAGTAGAAGAATGATTTATTGTAGGATCCAATCATTTTCTTGATCTGAGCCGTGTATCTGGCAGTAATTGCAAATCCTATGAAAGTGGCTGCCCACATTGTTGTTACCTGGGCAGTATCAGCCAGCTCATTGGTTCTTTTGGGGAATAGAGGCCAGCTGGTACTCATGGCAAGCCCATACAGTCCATCGATCAATACAAATTTCCTGAAAAATCCGGTTTTCAAAGGCTCAAATATGTTAACCTGTTTTACCAGATCCCTTTCCTGTGGGGGAACCTTGCGAACTATCACCAGGAGTCCCACAACAAGTGCAGCAGAAAAGAAGCTCACGGCTGCAACGGTGAACAGAAAACTATAGGGATTGTCCATGGTATCTCCAATCAATCCAATAAATAAAAATGCAAATCCACCAAATAGTCCACCTACAGAGGTTATTGCACCCAGCATCTCGGTCCGATTCTCATCAAATGTATCCCCTATTAAGGCATTGAAACTGGGTTGAATGGCAGAGAAGGCCAGGGCATAGAATGCAAATACAATGATTATGGAAAGAGGGGTGATGGTTTTGAGGAGGAAAACTGATGATATTGATGCTAGGATAAACCCAAATAACAGGATAACAATTCTACCCAGTCTATCCGAGGCCCTGCCAAATATCTGCTGACCGGAGAAACTAATTATGTTTCTAAAGGATAACAGGGTCCCCTGATCCGCGGTTGTTGCACCGCGATGATCAGCGTAGAGTTGAACAAATGAGAACAAAATTCTCTCACCCAGATTCTGAAAACTGGATATGGCTGAGTATATACGCCGATTATTAATTTCCATTATTCCCTGTAGGGGACTATCTATCTATACTTGTTAAATATAGCACTAGTACTAAATCTAATTAGTTTTGAATTTAATTGAATTGAATATTGAATAATTTTAATAGATTTTATTTTTATTTTATTTATTTTATTTTTATACTAGGATTTTTTGCTTGCGTTTCAGATAGGTGAATACTGCTATTGGGGATGAGAATAGTGCTATGCCTATTATCACGATGGTGAGAGTAGTTACTCCACCAGATACCAGTTCGGAGGCAGAACCCTCTCCACTAAGAGATAAACCAGAGAATGATGCATCATTAACGATCCATACAAACCCGTTCTTACCCACGATGATTAGATCATCATATCCAGTACCCTTATCAAGATTACCAATAACAATGTCCTGTATTACGTCAATATTGACCTTAACAGTCCAAACTGCATTTGGTGGGCTTGAGAAATCAAGTGAGTCATAGCAAGTGATTGAATTACCACTGCTAACACTGACAAATGACAATCCACCATCTGGATTGCAGAAATCACCAATCAATAGATGATTCCTTGCATATGGCACTGCAATACTCTCAAATGTGCCTGGTATGTTCATCAAGATCTTACCCTTATTGGATAAAATGGTGTAGAAATCACCATATCGGTTCTCAACCAGTAAATCCCCTGCTTTTCCATCACCATCGATATCTAGAGGATTTCCAGCAGCATCAGTATCCCAAATATTGCTCGTCCAGCTTGGTAAGGGGGCGAGAGCAAGAATATCACTTGAGGGAATGCTTAATCCACCAGTGCCAACGTCGTATCTAAACTGGATAATGATCGAAGGAAAATTCTCCAGTAAGAAAGCAAATGCAGGTAGATTGATCTTGCTGAAATCATAGAATACCATGAATTCATCTCCTGTATAAGCACCATGGAAATCACCTGCAACTACTTTGGATATTGGTAATCCAACAGTGATTGAGCTTGCTGCTCCCTTGATACCCAATTTCTCATCAAATATGGTGAAATTTCCAATCAATGGTGAGAACCATGATGGAGCATAGGTTACTATTTCGTTACCTCCAACCCCATCAACATTAGCAATGTCAAATTGAGCATTCATTGTTGCCTGTGATCTTG
>DAOUUM010000545.1 GCA_030668165.1 Candidatus Heimdallarchaeota archaeon | reverse complement strand
TGCAGATGTGAGGCAAAGGTCCCCCTCTTGCCACCAATCATTTTCTCCAGATCCACTCTGGACATCCTGTAACTTCTCTCCATTATTTTCATGATTGAGATTCTAATTGGATGCAACAGTACCTTGTAATCAGATAAATGACTGATTTGTGTTTCTCTAGTTGCCTCCATGAAGCTGGTATCATCATCCTTTCCTACAAGAATATCATTTACTGCATCAATTATTTCCTGGTCAACATACTCGGTTTGATCTTCAAATTTAACGAGCAGGTAGAATCTTAATACCTCGTTGAAGGCCTCGAGTTTTTTAATTGCAAAATAGGTATCTCCAATGAAGATATATCCCAATTGGGGAAATTCATCCTGCAGAATTATTACCTTGTAATCTTTAAATGTAAATCTGTACACTGAGGGATCATCAGATCTCTGATATTCTTTCTCCAGATTATTCAAAATCATCTTGGTATTTGAGCCATGATAAACATTATCAAGACTAAATTCCCTCAATATCTGCATATTTCTTGTCTTGTTTACATAAAATAGGCAGATCTCTCTCTCACTATCCATGGGACTAACATCATCCGATTTGAAGAAACTATTCGGAAGGAAATTAATTTTGCTGTCTCTTGGTTCCTTACTGATTTTTATGAATAAACTATCATAGAGAAGTGAAATTTGAATTGCCAGATTAAAAAGATTGTATGTCTCAGATATTTCATAGGCTTTGTTCAATAAATACTTGGTATTAGATGGATCTCCCTGGAATATCTTTAACTGGGCCTCTAAAACCATTGCTTTTGCAATTAGTCTATGTGAATTCTGTGAATTGGCCACCTCTTCAATTCCCTTGATATGATTTCTGATCTCTTTTAATATTTCTTCCTTCTCAGATGCTTTGTATTCAGTTATCAGAAGCTCAATTAAATAGACATGCGAGATGATTTTTAGATTGAAATCATTCACTCCCTCATCCAATAACTCCTCAAAAATTTGTTGTGCTTGGAATTTATCACGGTATCTATCGCTAGATGCCAGAACCATGCCCTTCGCACCCTTGTATCTCAATTGGAGATAATAATTTGAACTATCACCAAAATTATCATGATAATCTTCAAGGATTTTACTGGCCATCTCTGTATTTCCAACAATTAATTCACCCTCTATATATTCAAGAAAATAGGTACTGATGTCAAAACCATTCATTTCTGATGATACCAGGGCTCTGGTCTCCTGAAATAACTCTCTGGCACTTTTGACATTTCCCTTCAAATAGAGTAATTTTCCTATATTGGACCGGGTTAGCATGATCTCCCTGGTATTTCCAAATCCCACAAAAATCTTTTCAATCTGTATAAAATTGATAATGGCCAGATCAAAATTACCCTTTTCTCTGAAAATCTCTCCCATATTCCCAAGGGTCTGAGCTATGGCAAAGTGATTTTCCATGTCCTCCCAGATTGCAAGATTTTCATTAAGAATTGTCAGGGCATCATTTAGTTTGCCCAGGAATCTATACAAGATTGCTAGATTATTTTTCACCTTGGCCCTGTATATTATCAGTAATTCTGGTTCAAGTTCAAGCTTCAATGCTTTGAGGTATATTTCATGGGCCTTGTCCATATCACCTGAGATATGATAATACATCCCCAGTGAGGTGTAATAGTCTGATATCCAGAGATTGGTGTATTTGGATTTATCTTCGTAAATTAATGCATTGCATGCTTCAATGCATCTACGTGTTGTATTGACCTTTTCAAGATTCAAACTCAAGGTGAATAGGGTCACAAAATATGCAATTTTATCATCATCGGAGGTTAAATTCTCCTCAATTACATTTTCAGTAAGATATTCCAATGCCTCAGCACTTTTTCCACTATTTCGAAGAATAATTGCATTTAAACAATGAAATCTGATGTCATTTTCTAATGCGGATAGATCTACTAAAGTATTGATTTTACCATATGCAATCTCTTTATGCAGTGCAAGCAGATCCACAAATCAACTGTCTTTTTGATAATTATAAGTAATATTTATTATTTCCAATAAAATGAATAAGAACTTAAGAGTA
>DAOUUM010000397.1 GCA_030668165.1 Candidatus Heimdallarchaeota archaeon | reverse complement strand
TACACCCATTTTAGCACAGTAATCTGGCGGAGCGAGTGTACCTCCAAAATGATCACTGTCATTTTGCATAATTTCATCTTTGGATGGATCATCCACGTCGTTGACAACGTAGAATATACGTGCCTTGCCAAAGTGACCAAACATCTTACTGTCTCGATTGTTAGCCGTGGCAGAACTAATAGGGAATGCGATTTTTACCATTTTAATAGCCTTATAATATTTTATTCACTGATTTTATTTAAATACTCTATGAAAGGTGAAAATTGATTTGCTTAGATTTAATTATTTCGATACTTCGAGCATTGATAACAATTAATATATTAAATGAAATCTAACATAAATTGTGGATTTAATTTGGAAAGGCAGGCTTTCACTGGCCAATATTAAATGGTCGATTTCTGATACCAAATATCTTCTTCCTAGGAAATATGAACAAAATCGGGAGAAGATTTGGAAAACCTATAGCAAGCAAAGACCGGATGTATATAATGGTAAATTATTATATATCTCCAATATTGTTCATGGTTTTGACAATATAGAATTATTATGTGGGATTATGGTGTATAAAGATTTAATAACATTGATGGAAAATAATTATCGATTCGGATCTCCACAGGGTTATCTTTCATTTATATTAATTATTAAGGAGAAAAATGGTGAAAACTATCTCGTAGGAAAAAGAAGTAGCAAAGTATATTACCAAACCGGGTATTATACCTCAATTGGTGGAATGTTTGAGAGTGACGATCTAAAAGGTGATATCTTCGCTGCAATTGAGAGAGAAGTGAATGAAGAATGCTCGGAGATTAAAATCACCCAAGATATTGAAATGATCTCTATAATCAGAGAAGATCATGGATTGGGTATAACAATGATTTTTGAGACCTCAATTAACAAATTGTACGAGGAGATGCAATTAGATGCAAATGATGAATGGGAGAATAATAAACTTCAATGGTTAAGTCTTGATCAAATACGTGAACTCGACAATGATATCTTAGTAGAAGATCTGCAAATATTAATCAGTGAGATTTAATTGAGATATTACTTTATATTATACATTTTTTGGTTTACTGAATTCAGGTGCTGGCTCGATTTTCTCACCGGTGAGATATTCATGAACACCTCTAACTGCCTTGTGAGCATCTGCAATGGCTGTGATTGCCAGATATGGTCCAGTTACATCATCACCAGCTGCGAATACTCCTTCAATATTGGTCATATTATTCTCTTCATTAACCTCAAAAGTATTCCATCGGGTCATGTTGAATTCAGTCATACTCTCGGTTTCAGGTTCCTGACTAATCGCCTGAATAACATTGTCTACCTCCATTATATACTCTGATCCAACAATCTCAACTGGCCTTCGTCGTCCACTATCATCTGGTTCACCAAGTTCCATCTTGATTAGTTTGATTGCTTTAACCCTTCCGTTCTCATCGCTCAAGATCTCAACGGGATTGGTAAGAAAGTGTATTGGAATGTTCTCAATCTGAGTCTCATGGATTTCAGATTTGGTTGCAGGCATCTCTTCGATTGATCTTCTGTATACAATGAATGATTCTGAACCATATCTACGTGATACTCTAACTGCATCAATAGCAACATCTCCACCACCAATTACAGCTACTTTTGAACCTAGTTTTGGTGGATTTCCAAGACCCACTTCTCTGAGATAATCCACGGCATGCATATTACCTTCGAATTCATTGCCTGGAATTTCCATCCATTTGGGTTTATGAGCACCATGAGTGATCACCACAGCATCAAAACCCATCTCACCCATCAAATGGCTGTGGTTGAATTCCTTACCATATTCTTTGTTGAGCACTAATTCGACCCCTGTTTTCTTGATCTCTTCAATCTCTTGGAATAATAACTCATTATCCAATCTATATTCAGGGATACCAACAGCGAGCATTCCACCAGGAATACTTAATTTCTCATAGATAGTGACTCCATGACCTCTCTTTCTCAGATAGTAAGCAAGAGTCAACCCAGCTGGTCCTGATCCAATAACAGCTATCTTCTTTCCAGTTTCCGCAGGTATTTCATACCATGAGGCAGGCCGGCCAAACTTGTCAACTATGTATCTTACAACATCAAAAATGTTTACCGGATCACCCTTCTTGCCAATGATACAGTTCTGAGCACATAGAGCAGGACATATTCGATGCAAGGATCGGGGGAATGCGTAATACTCATATGCTAATTTTGCTGCCTCTAATGGATCACCTTCACGAATATTAAACATCATATCAGGAATCTGACAATGTGCGGGGCAGTTAATCTGGCCTTTTGGTTTACGACACATAATGCAACGCTCTGCTTCTTTCATAACCTCTTCTAAGGTTATGTAACCTTGATGTACTTCATTAAAATTACCCTCTCTCGCTTCAGAAGAGATTTGATGGGGCTCTATTCTTATTTTGGACCTTTTTGGCTTTTTTCGCTCTGAGCTCTGAGTTGACATAGATTCTAAACGTCCCTTAGCTTATCATCCATTTTATTATTTAATAATATTATTCAACTGTACGAGTTTTTATTAGCATAAATCTATTATTTTTATTATTCCGCGTATATTTGGAAAATAATTCAAAAAAATTATATTATTTTGGATTCCTTTTAGTAATCTCGATGTAACTTTTTTCTTTATCGATTGAAATTTATTGAATTTCTAATTTATTAAGTTATTTTATATTTTAATTTTATCACGGATACTGGATACGAGCTCCATAAATCTGGACCACCAAAGAGGTGTGGCAAATATGATTACCATAATAGCCAGGAATATAATCAGTGCGACACCATAAGGTGCGGATGTGGTATCAATATTATCAGTAAATATGACAGTGATACTGACCACATCAAGATTTTCATTTCCTGCCCAATCAATAATGGTCAGGGTGATTGTAAAGAATTGTGTGCCATTGAAACCAACATACCTGTAGGTGTAAGAACTTCTATCACTAACCTCAATGGACAATCCATCACCGAGATCTAATATTGCAAATCTGACTCCAGCAAGTGAATCACTGAAATCAAATGTAAAAGTAACCTCTCCATCAGTTGATTCGATGGTAATTGATTCTGCACTTAGCTCCAGTCCAACTGTTGGACTTTCCTGATCAATTATAACCAGATAAGATTGATTGCTCGTAAGATCCTTGGTTGAGTAGGCAAAAACAGTAACATTGGTTCTACCAATTCCAAAATCCAAGGTTGTGTTCATATTCTCACCGATAAGACTTGCATTTGTACTAGCTGTGATTGTGGTTGTAGATCCATTGGCTAAAATGTCAAAATGGGTTATGTTTCCTTTTGGTACATTGGCCAGAAATTCAAAGGTTACATTCTCATGGGCACTGTAAAATGTG
>DAOUUM010000235.1 GCA_030668165.1 Candidatus Heimdallarchaeota archaeon | reverse complement strand
GGATACCTCGGTTCAATTGACGATTACGATCCAGTAATCGATTTATTTGCAGACAATTATAATATAGTAGCTATTGATCATCGTGGTCATGGAAACTCGTATACTCCCTCAATGGAGATAACATGGCAGATACAGGATTTTGCTTACGATGTCTATCAGGTGATTGATTTCCTTATCCCTTCTGGTCATCAAGTAAATATCATAGCCAGCTCACTCTCAACAGCAGTGGCACTGGAATTTGCACATCGATATCCTGAATGTGTGGAGAAAATGTTCCTCATATCTCCCACGTATAAGTTCAATATCTCATTTTTCAATAAATTAATTATGGGCATTGGTAAAATCGCTCCTGAGGTATTCCTCACCAAGTTCATAGATTTACTGCACAATGTGTCACCTCATTTTGTATTTGATGAGCTTGAAAAACAGATGTTACTTGAAGGATTTGCTAAAGTAAAAAACATTGATATGAAGACTCACAAAAAAATCCTGATAGAGACAATAAGAAACTGGGAACTTGAATCTCTGGATCTCAACATGAATATATTAATCCTGGCAGGTGAGGATGACAGAGTTGTAAATTACAAGGATTCCAAGCATCTAAACGAGAAGTTAGTACATTCTTCAATGATCACACTCACAGATATGAAGCACCATATTCTTCAAAAAAGACCAGAATTAATTATCGGTCTTCTGAAACAATGGATGTCCAATTCCAGTATGATATTGGAAAATAAGATGTATGATGATAAGGATCTTCTTGACGATAGATTTTTATCCATCAATTCTGTGAAGTAGTGTTACCTTTCCAAATAATACCATTTTATTAAATGATTAATCAATCAATAATCAAGGTGTACGAATTGATTAAATATTTCATAGCTAATCTAACTCATGGGATTCCAATTTGATGGATCTGCAGAAATGTGCTACTATTGTAAGGAATATGCAAAAATATATTCTGATTATCCGGAAAATCCTGCCATAGATAATGAATTCAATGATATGACTCCCAGATGTAAATTTCACCATCAATATTTGTGTCATAGCTGCAATAAGAATTATCACTTCAATGGTATTAGTTGGTGCTCGGAATGTAAGGTATTTACCTGTGTTAGCTGCACTCAGGAAAAAATTATCCATGAGAAATTCTTTTTCTATGATTACTACTATAGCATTGAATGCCATAAATGCAAAGAATACAATCCAAGTCTTGATTTTGCTGAATTCTCTCTTCAACATCCCATTCAGATTGGTGATCTTAAACCAGATTATCCCATTAATCTCTGGATTAACATGGGGCTACAACCAAATAAAGTGGAGATAGGTAGTGGTTGGGGGAAAACAAGAATCCGTAAATTGTCCACCAATGATACCTTCACCAGATTAGATGATCTGGATGAATTTAACCCTGAGATCAATTGGAATGAAAATGCAGAGGAATGGGGTGGTCAGTGGCCTGAAGGTGGGGATTTCAATCATAAGCACATTATACTCCCTGAAGTTTTAAGACTGATGGATTTATCAGAAAATAGGCTTAAGGTACTGGATGTTGCTTGTGGTGAGGGTAATGTATCAAGGCTTATTGCCAAAAAGAATAATGAAGTTACAGGAATTGATATCTCAAAAAATATGCTTTCCTATGCAGTCAAAAAGGAAGAGGAGAGCCCATTGGGTATTCATTATTCAAATCTGAATGCAGAAAATATTAGTGAAAGATTTCAGGAAAATACTTTTGATCGCATTGTTTGCAATATGGCGATAATGGATATTGAGAACCATATTAGCACATTTGAACAGGTCTACAGAGCTCTCAAACCCGGTGGATTATTTGTATTCAGCGTTCTTCATCCCTGCTTTTCATGGCCTACTACTCATACAATCAAACTACCACGAGATTCTAATAGAAACGAGGACAAAATTTGGATCATAGATGATTATTTTGATAATCGACCCACCACTATACAACACGAAAATTTACCATATCCTCTCTTATATTTCCCACGCACTATTTCAGAGTATGTGAATTCCTTAATCGGTTCAGGTTTCAAAATGTTAGAGATTTCCGAACCGAAGGTAGAGGAGGAACTCATAAATAAATACCCGCGTGATCTATTCAACGATTTTAACAGAAAGGTTGATTTTATTATCTTCAAACTCACAAAATAATCAAAATCATATTTTCAATTCTAAACCTTAATGTAGAAAATAAAAATATTTACTATTACCTTGACAAAAGACTCTGATGATGTACCATCTCCTTTTGAACTATTTATTGATGAGAATGTTAAAAAAGTCAGGATTAAAACTGGAGAATTTATTGCTAGGTTCAGTCGTGAGGATGTAAAAAGAGGTCTAAAAGAACCAGGAACTCATAAATTTTTCAGATTGGAAATGCCATATCAAGAGGCATTTAATAAACTTCAACAGATAAATGATAAATTAGATTCAACTCCAATCTCTGATTCTATTGAAATAAAGAATTTAAATCATGAAACAGATCTCTACAACTTTCATCAGCTGTACAATATCATATTTATGACCTCTGTTGATCCTACACGTGAGATTTCCTTGGAGGAAGCACACGGTTTTCCTGAAGATAGAACATATCTGGCCAGTCTTTACAATTCATTTGTTGGATTTATTTATCTGACTGTTGAGGACGATCCTTTGGGTGAATCAGGTAAAATTGAGAAGGTGGGTGCTGTTGCAGGAGTGGGTGTGCTTGCCAAGCATAGAGGTAAGAAAATAGGACTCAAACTACTAAGGACCGCAATTGAATACTTTGAGGATAAGGGAATTTCAAAACTTATATGTGAGGTTTATGAGAAAAACGAGGCCTCGCTTTATATGTTCACGTCACTGGGCATGACCGTTGCTGGTATAATGATACTTGAAGAAGAACAACCAATTGAATAATATATTCAGGATCTAAAAGTGGATATCCAGATTGATTTTGTCAGAAATTATAACACAAAAAAGGGAATGTATTACATTTATACTCATAAAGGTTAATAACAGCTTATACAATAATAGGCTATCAGAATTGTGATTTCATGCCCACTAGTTTCAATCAAGATGAATTAGAACAATTAATTGAGATAGTAGCTGCTGGAATTGATGATATCAGTCTATTGAGTGTACCTCTTCTAGTGCCATTATTTGATGCATGGATATCGATACTCTCTAAACAAAGTATGTTATTAGAACTACCTGAAAAATCAACTCTGGTTGTCGGGGATATACATGGGGACCTAGAACACCTCAAAAAAGCTTTTAAGATCAAAAAAAATTATTCTATTGAACAAATTGTATTTCTAGGTGATATTGTTGATAGGGGGGACAAAATGATTGAATCGGTAGTTTACTTGATGATCGAGCAAATAAAAAATCCTGATCGAGTTTTTTATTTAAGAGGAAACCATGAGAGTAGAGCTATTACCGAGTTCTACGGTTTCAAAAACATGTGTGAACTCCTTTTCGATTTTGAATTCTATAATTCTTTTATTAGAGGCTTTGAAAAACTTCCACTTGCAGCTGTATTAGGGGAAAAGGTTTTTCTGACCCACGGGGGTATTCCCTCCGAACCAATCAATTTTAACTTGATGAAGTTTGAATTGAAACCACCTGAGATACTTGAGGGTACATATGCTGAGTTCGTTTGGAATGATCCAACAGAATCGATTGATGGATTAAGTAAATCTATCAGATGGGACCAATTCAGCTATTTTGGGAAAGATATATTTAATCAATTCATGGAACAACACGACCTTGATATGCTGATTCGTTCACATGAGGTGTATGATGATGGATATCAATGGTTCTTTGACAATCGTCTGCTGAGTATTTATTCATCCAATGCCGGAATTTACTCGAATGTAGATCCGTACTATGTCTTGATTACCAAGGGTAGCGTGGTATTGATTAGAGCAGCCGATTTCTAGTAGTAGATATGCGATCAATAGAAAAATTATCTTAATATATCAAGTACAAGTAGTAATTTATCAATGTGTTTAGGCAAAATTACTTATAATTGATTTGGTCTTCTAAATCTAGTACTCCCGAAGGTGTTATTGCATAGCAAAAAAGAAGACTAAGTCAAAGAGTAGAAATAAACAGAAGGGTAGAGATGGATCTATAATCCGAGTTCGCCTACCAGAAGAGGACAAAGGAGAGGTCCTTGGTCAGGTAATTCAGACACTTGGTGGTGGGTTGTTACTAGTGCGTTGTATAGACGGTCATACCCGTAAAATTAACATACCCGGGAAGTACAGAAAACGCATGTGGACAAGAGTACAGGACGTGGTTATCATAATCCCTCAATTTGGGCTGGATCCTGATAATAAAGGCAATTTGGAGCACCGTTACAGAAGAAATGGAGCTTTAATCCTGTATGAAAGAGGATTAATCCCCGAAGAATATATTCTGTAATAAAATACACTAATACCAAATATTTAGGATTTTATTTTTTTATATTAAAACAATTTGTGAAAATATTCATTAATACTAATATCTGAGTTGAGATAATGAAAGATAATGTTGAGGTTGGAATTAGATTAATTAATCCCGGAGCTAAGGCCCCACTTTTTGCCCATGATGGTGATGCATGTGCTGATATTTATGCAAATGAAGACAAGATAATCCTTCCCAAACAGGTTGATCTCATATCCACTGGATTTTCCATGGAAATTCCGATAGGTTATGAAGCACAAATTCGCCCGCGATCAGGCTTAGCAGTTAAAAAGGGGATTGGAGTATTAAATTCTCCAGGAACAATTGATTCAGGATACCGTGGTGAGGTAAAAATTATTTTGATTAACCTAGGCCAAGATCCATTTGAGGTAAAAGTGGGGGATAGGATAGCTCAAATTGGAATTAGAGAGGTCCCACCTGTTTCCTTTGTTATCAAAGATGAGTTGAGTGATACCCCAAGGGGAGATGGTGGATTCGGTAGTACAGGAGTATGATTCACTTTTATATAACCCACTTGTAGATTTAAATATAATTTCCTAATTGGGATATAATATCAGAATTTATTTTGAATGACTAGTATTCAATCGATCAAGTTTTGATAAAAGAGACATGAAATGGAATATAGGTTTTCTAGATGAGCATTGAGGAACTGACTTGGGAAGATTACTTCCCATATAAACCAAGAGAGTTGCAGATTACTATGATGAAAGTAATTGAGAGATTTCTCAAACCAAAGGCTCATTTGGTACTAGAAGCATCAACCGGAATTGGAAAAACCATAGTTAATCTCGCCTCATTACTTCCATATGCCAAAGAAAGAAATCTCAAAATAATTTACACAGCTCGTACCCATGCTCAGATTGACCGAGTAATGGAGGAATTGAATAAAATTAGTGAGATACAAACTGTTAGTGGTACAGCACTCAGAGGAAGGGAATCATTTTGTTTGAACT
>DAOUUM010000361.1 GCA_030668165.1 Candidatus Heimdallarchaeota archaeon | reverse complement strand
CTTTATCACACCAAGAAGGATGAACCTGAGAGCACTGCTCTGGATCTGTTTCCTCTCTTTTTCCACCCATGGTGAATTATTTTCTGTGTTATTGATTATCGCCACTAGTATCAATATGATAGTAGTCAAAATAGTATATAAATATTAATATCTAAGCTATTATCAAAATGATAATAGTCAAGAAAATATTAGCATATTCGTAAGTTAATTTACTGTGAAAAAAAATAATTTAACGCCTATGACAACTAAGGAATGACTTCAACACCATTTGGCATTTTTGGATATTGAAACTCATTTATCTCATATTTACCCGAATTGATTACTGATTTTACCCTAGGTAAGATTCTTCTCAGTTCATCGACCAGATGTTTTACTGTGTTGCAGACCAGATCAAAACCCTCATCTCCCCAGTATTGGGTTTTATTGGTATATAGGCATCTGCCACCACAAATATCCAGGTAATCACAACTGAGACAGGGACCATCAATATTCAATTTATTGGGTAGTTCAGCTGGCAATGAGGTTTCCACATTACCCAACGTGGGGAATTCAAGACTAGGTGGTATGGGACAGGCAGTTATCTCACCATCAGTTGTAAGAGCAAAAAAATCTATCCCTGCTCCACAACGCAGTGGACTTTTAGAATCTGTCAGTAAACTGTGAGTGATACCCAGAAATGGGGCAATTCCCAGTAGTTCTCCCTTTTCCATATGATCTATCCAGGTATCAATCAATTTTGTAATTCCTGGATTGTATGAATTATCCACCCATTTTCTGAATTCTTCAATTCTATCATTCTCAGGGATATCCCACATGGCGTCCAATTGCCAGTGAACATGATTAAAATCAAGTTTCTTACATCTAACTAGATGCATAACCTGCTCGAATATGTCTGATCTGGTGGTCACAGACATACGAGCCACAAGATCACCCTCAAATCCTGCCTGTCTGGCGAACTGACCCCCTTTCAGGGCTCTATCATAGGTTGTGTCCCCTCTGAAATAATTTGTCAATTCTTCTGTTCCATCAATAGATATCAAAATTGTGTGGAATTTGCTAAGCAATTCTTTTGGAATTCGATTGAGAATGGTTCCATTCGTCTGGATTACAAATTCCTTGGCCTTCACAATCTCCATAATATTGATTATTTTATTGAGTTCGAGTACTGGTTCACCACCATAAAATGCAATGACAGGGGGCTCGTCATGTCGATCAACAAATGCCTGCAACTGTTCCACTGAGAATTCCATATTCTCAGACATCACATTCAGATCCACATCCTGACCACAATATGTGCAATTCAAATTGCATCTCTGTGTCAGTATCAGATGGTAGTGCACAGACTCTGATAATTTTCACTGAATTTAAATCATATTTAATCTCACAAAATTTACCTATAGGATTTGTAGTACTTGTTGTAAATGATTAGACACCCAATACAAGTTATTAGTCCAATTATTGGAAAATTAATCAAATGTGTACTGGCCACTGTTCCACATTCTGTAAAATCAATGTTCCCCTCGGCAACAAGGGTGGTATTACCTGTCTCATCTGATATGTCCACGAATTGAAAACCTACATAGGAACTGCTGAAATTATATTTGTATATTCCCACAGACTCGATCTCCTCTATAATACCCATATCTGTATGGAAATGGTCAAGCTCCAATTTTACATTGTCAAGACTGGTTACATTTACAATGATTACAAGATTGTACTCATAGCCATCATCTGGATTGAAAAGTTCTATTCTGTCTGACTTTTTAGAGATATCAAAGTAAATAATACTAATGCAGGGGTCTTGAGCCGTGGTTGATAGTACCAAGGTTGAGATCAGAATGATCGACAGCAGATATCTCTTCATTGCTATATTATGGAATTGAGGAATAATAAAAGATATTGAAGATATATCGAATTTTGGTATGAATTCCTTTAATTAATTGCGCTATCACTCTAAGCATTTTTGACAGGATAGGTGACAAGTATCAAATTACTTATAGGATAGAAATAGTTGAATTAATATGCGGAATTGGAAAAAATATTCTTTTAGTTCAATTCACGCAATATGTCCGTAACATGTTGTAGCATGTTCAAAGCTTAGCACCGTGGAGAAGTTGGGCAATCTCGCCGGGCTCATAACCCGGAGGTCGCGTGGTTCAAGTCCCGCCGGTGCTATCTTTTTTTGATTCATTAGGATCCAAAATTAAATTAATTAGAGCACGTTGTGTGGTTCAATTCCCTTGATCCGTCCGATTTCTGCTTAGTGTGAGCGGTTCGTTTTCGAATCTAATTGTCTCAAATTATCCTATATTTCTCCCTTTCAATGATATTCTCATTATTTCAAAATTATAAGATAATACTTAATTACTTTATAAAATATATTATTCAAATATCATCTATAATAATAGTTTCACCGGGGGCTATTAATGAAATTCTTAACAATTATCTCCATAATTTGTGTTTTGATGATTCTTCCAATCAGTGTATTAGGAGAAACAGAAACTAATTCACCTGTAGTACAAACAATTGAAACATCCTCTTTTGTATCCAAATGGAATACAAGTTTGACAAGTGACGGTTCGAGTTCAAGTACTCAGATTGCATTACCATTGGTGTCAACAGGCACCTATGATTTTGTAGTGAATTGGGGGGATGGAAGTACTGATATTATTACCAGTTATGATCAATCTGAGACTACCCATACTTACAGTTCAGAAGGAGAGTATACACTTATTATTGATGGTACCTTGTATGGTTGGCAATTCAATAACAGTGGTGACAGATTAAAAATCATAGAGATCTCACAATGGGGAAATATCCGATTGGGAAATAATGGAGGGTATTTTTATGGGTGTGAGAACCTCATGCTTACCGCCACAGACTCACCTGATCTAACTGGCACTACTACTTTATATAGAGCATTCGATAGTTGTTATAATCTTGGTAGCACAGGATACATGGATGCATGGGATGTCTCAGGAATTATAAACATGAGTTATCTATTTACAGAAGCATATTCTTTCAACCAACCTTTAGATAATTGGGATGTATCCAGTGTTACTAATATGAGTGATATGTTCCGTTGGGCATTTTCCTTCAATCAGTCTATAGGTAATTGGAATGTTTCGAGTGTTACTGATATGGGTGATATGTTCAAACGTGCAAAATCCTTCAATCAATCTATTGGAAACTGGGATGTATCCAGCGTGACTGATTTAAGTTATATGTTTTCAGGACCCTCTTCCTTCAACCAACCTTTAGATAATTGGGATGTATCCACAGTAACGGATATGAACCGTATGTTTTATTCAGCCTCTTCCTTCAACCAATCTCTTGAAAATTGGGATGTATCCAGTGTTACTACCATGTATTATATGTTCTCATATGCAGGAGAGTTCAACCAGCCGCTTAGCAATTGGGATGTTTCCTCTGTCACTGATATGTACGGTATGTTTGCTAAGGCATATGTCTTCAACCAGCCTCTTGAAAAATGGGATGTTTCCAGCGTGACTGATATGAGTTATATGTTTTATTCAGCCTCTTCCTTCAACCAACCTTTAGATAATTGGGATGTATCCACAGTAACGGAAATGAGCGGGATGTAATCTTCAGCCTCTTCCTGCAACCAACCATTATAAAAATGGGTTGTATCCAGTGTTACTGATATGTGTAATAT
>DAOUUM010000306.1 GCA_030668165.1 Candidatus Heimdallarchaeota archaeon | reverse complement strand
GGTGGCAGACTGAAACAGGTGGATTTATGATAAGTCCATATCCAATTACTCCTCTGAAACCAGGTAGCGCAACAAAACCATTGTTCGGAATCGAGGCTGATGTGGTTGATGACGAGGGCAATTCGATTGA
Organism: Candidatus Heimdallarchaeota archaeon; assembly: GCA_030668165.1. GTDB lineage: Archaea > Asgardarchaeota > Heimdallarchaeia > Heimdallarchaeales > Kariarchaeaceae > JAJRQD01. The sequence goes on along the minus strand of DAOUUM010000306.1, from coordinate 4,095 downwards.
AGCTGGTGAGGAGGGAATTCTGGTCATCAAAAAACCTTGGCCGGGTATGGCAAGAACATTGCACCATGATCCGGATCGTTTTCGTGAAACCTACTGGGAAAAATATTCAAAGCAGGGATGGTATCTTGCAGGAGATTCTGCCAGAAAAGATAAAGATGGTTATATTTGGATTATAGCAAGACTTGATGATGTCATCAAGGTAAGTGGATATCGATTGGGAACTGCTGAGGTGGAGAGTGCAATTGTTAGCCATGGATCCGTCGCAGAATCAGCTGTTATTGGACTCCCTCATGAGATCCGAGGAAATGCAATACACGCATATGCTATTCTGACCGAGGAAGCATCGGCATCTGATGATTTGAAACTAACAATTAAGAACCATGTGAGAAGTGAGTTGGGACCCATAGCCATGCCCCAATCGATCACTTTCGTTGATAGCTTACCAAAGACCAGATCAGGTAAAATAATGCGTCGGGTTTTGAAGGCACAGGCACTTGGTGAGGATCCTGGAGATTTATCTACCATTGAGGATTAGTAATCATTGTTAACAAAATATATCTGATTATAATTCAAACCAATTTATTTTTCTCCAATTCTTTTTGATAACAATCAGGACAATATCCATGGGATATTTTTTTATGTCCAATGTATGTATTGACATCTATCCATTTCCTCTCCTCTTCACTCATTTCTGGATTTAAACAAATATCATTGCAAACAGAACACATGGTAATTAATTTTTCAAGTGATTTAACTCTCTGATTTAATTTCACATTCATATCTCGAATCCTAAAAAAATATATCCCTATGATCAGACCTGCGACTCCTCCAGCGAAAAAGGGTGTAAAATATCCAAGATAATTAGTCGCAAGCTCAGTATCTTTTAGGAGGACTATTTTGCTTAGAAGAGAGAAAGCACACAAACTAAATGATCCAATTAAAAAATATGATAAATATCTCAAATATCTCAAATATTTCATTTTCACTTCATAATTGGTTATATTTGGTTAATTTAAACTTGTGTAAATTTAATAAATAAATGATGTTTGATAGAATGTTCGTTGTATAGAATTAGATTAATAAACTAAGGAGTCTCACCATCACTACCTGTTGATACTTGATATTCAGATATACCTCCCAAAAGATCACATATGGCTCCCAATAGACCCAGACTAGATGGATACATGCCCAAAATAAGAACTGATTGGTTATCCTTTGTCCTTTATCTCAATTATATTGGAATCATGATATTGGTAATAATTACAATTCTCTCTTTATTGGGTTCATTTTTATTGGCCATATTTTTCGGATTGGCTACTCTTTTTATTTACTGGTTAACGGATGGATTGAAGAGCTATGATAATACCCGTAGGATAATATATCTAGTTTTGATAGTCATATCATTTATATTTAGCATATTTGTTTGTAATGTAATTGCATTGATCCTTGGGGGATTTCAGTTCTAGGTTTTGGCAATACATGTTCAAACTGTCAGATTATTCAGCTAATATTATACTCTTATCTCTCCTAACTACTTAGATCTTAAATATTATATAAATTTGTGATTATTTATGAAATATTGTGGAGAATGTGGGAAGGAGACCCGAATAGATACCAAATTCTGTAATTCCTGTGGTGCAAAATTCGATGATGATACAGAAATCAAACCAGTCAAAGTGACTGTGGCAGATATTGCTCCTCACAAACCATTGGAACCGATTATTGAGGTAAAACAAAGAACCATGTGGCTATACATAATTATAGCGTTAAATTATCTAGCCATGGCTGCCTTGATCATAATTAGCCTTGCAGTTTTCTTAGACGGATTATTTTTCACTCTCATCGGCTTTGTATTCGCAGCCTACGTTATCTGGATAAATGAGGGATTAAAACGATATGATGGCACCCGAAGAGGAATCAATATTGGATTGCTGAGCGTATACGCTGTATTTAGTCTCGTAACATTGGAACTATTACTGATAATACCGGCTGGTTTACAAATCTACGGATTGGTATTTCATAAACCAACTATTGAATTATTCAAATGATTTGGAAATACATGATTCATATTCTCCATAAACCTCGAATTCTACACATTGGGAGATATAATCTAAATATAAAATATTAAATTGTAGTAGATTGGCTTATTTGTACGAAAATATTAAATAACAGATTAATCTATTACTTCTTAATGGATAGGACTATAATTCGTTATGCACTTGCATCTTTCTTTTTTATTACTGGAGTTGTTCTTATTATTTTTTTACAGATTGAACTGATTGTCATAGATGGACCTAGTCCAGCAATCTTTTACGGGATCGGTATATGGGAAATCATAGTAGGTATTCTAATATTTTTTTCAGAGCGAATATACAACATGATTAAAAAATCAGATAATGCGATAGCTGATTATACCAATTAATTATTTAATAAAGTCTAAGATACTAAATATTTAATTAAAGTTAAACTCATTACAACTCAAAATTTATAGCTTTGAAAGTCTTGATTATATTGTGATAAGTGATTTTTTAATCAATGCGGGAATTTTTTTAATCGTATTTCTTATGTTTTTACCCTACACTTCCAAGGTGATAAGATTGGCATCCCGAACCTGGGATGAGAGAGAACATCTATCAAAAGAAAGAGTCAGACAGGTGGTTCTACTAACCCCACTATTTCTAATTCTTTCATTTCTACTTGTTTTCATGCTTGTTAATGCTCTGATTGACCTGTTTGTATTTACATGAGGTTTTTAGATTTCCCCTCCTCGAGTTAATTTGATTGTACTCATGGTCTATCCTTTTCTTCCAACCTAGCTTTTAAATAAAATATAATTAGTAAACTTTTATGACATCATGTGATCACTCGGTGATTGACGTATCGATTATCGGAGCAGGCCCTGCCGGACTCTCAGCTGCAGTATATGCAGCCAGAGCTGGACTGAACACCGTAATATTTGGAAATCCCTACGAGGGACAACTAGCAAGAGCTGGAATAGTTGAGAATTACATTACCTGGACAGATTCTCCAACAGGCATTCAGATTGTTGATAAGATGATTGCCCACGCCACCAAATACGGTGCTGAACTGGTTGAGAAGAAGATAAAGCAGATAGTAAAAAATGCCAATGGAACCTTTCATATCTATGATGAGAATGGAGATTCCTACTGCACCAATACAGTAATTCTGGCATCTGGTACCAAGCACAAAAAACTGGGTATCAAAGGTGAGGAGGAATTCTATGCCAAGGGTGTGGGATACTGCACAGTATGCGACGGACCACTCTATGCTGATCAACCCATAGCAATTGTTGGTTTTGGTGATGAGGCAGTTCTGGCCTCACTGAGAATGGCAGATATTGCATCTGATATCCACCTGGTATCAACCAAGGCAAGAATTGGTGCCGATCCGGTTCTAGTCGACCAATTATCCTCGTATGATAATATAACACTCTATGAGAAGAGCAAACCCCTTGAGATCACGGGTAATGGATCTGTTGAGGGATTGATATTCAGGGAGAACAAAGCAGAGATTAGTATTGATGTCAAGGCAGTGTTCATCGAGGTTGGACTACTGCCTTCAAGTGCCATTGCATCTGGACTGGGACTTCTGCTGGATGGACAGTTCATCCTGATCGATGAGTTCCAGGCAACAAATGTGCAGGGATTTTTTGCTGCTGGTGATATTACCAACTCAAGAGTTCGACAGGCAATTATTTCTGCTGGGGATGGTGCACGTGCAGCGATCTCTGCCATTGATTATATCAAAGAGGCTGGATTAAGCACCAAGAAACTGAAAACCACGCAGTGGGGTGGTACCAAAGCTGAGAAGAAGGAAGAGGCAGTGATTGCTGAAACTGATGGCAATGAGCTGTACAACTACGTTAGCAAGGATGAGGGATTCATGGCTGCCTATGACAGATACAGCGCAGATAAGGAGATATTATCCAAGGTACACGCTAAATTAGAAAAAGCCAAGATTATCACAATATCTGCTCTGTGGTGTCCTGATTGCAGGAAAAACGTGCCCAAGATGGCAAAAATATCACAGAACCTACCATGGGAATTCGAAGCCCTTGACAGAGATGGTGAGGGG
>DAOUUM010000020.1 GCA_030668165.1 Candidatus Heimdallarchaeota archaeon | reverse complement strand
AGATATGGTGATGCAATCTCAGTAAGACACTGTTTCACCACAGATAAGTATGGAGATTCACATAATATATTGAAGACCTATGCTGAACACAGTGGTGTACCAGTAATTAACATGGAATCAGATATGTTCCATCCCTGTCAGGTACTTGCTGATTGGCAGACTATCCGTCAGAATTTTGGTGAGGATCTCAAAGGTAAGAAGATCACTGTCTCCTGGGCATACGGTAAATACATCAGACCAGTAGCAGTACCACAATCTCTCATCTCTATGATGACCAGACTTGGAATGGATGTGACACTTGCCCATCCAGAAGGATTTGAACTTGATCCTGACGTAATCAAGGAAGCTGAGGAAGCAGCAGTTAAATCCGCAGGTAGTTTCAGAATCACCAATGATATGGAAGATGGAATGAAAGGAGCACAGGTAGTATATGCCAAGAATTGGGGTGCACTCAAGGCCATGCCCGATATGGAGAAGGCAGCTGAGATGCAGCAACCACACAAGGACTGGATTGTTGATGAGAAAAAGATGGCAATTACCAATCCCGAATCCATCTACATGCACTGCTTACCAGTGGATCGTGGACTAGAAGTTGAGGACTCAGTTATTGATGGACCCCACTCAAGGACCATGGATCAGGCTGAGAACAGATTGCACGTGCAAAAAGCTCTTCTTGCATTATTGATAAATAACAGATAAAAACTAACATAAATTTACGTTTATATTTGAAAATATATAATTATAGAGTGATCCTTTATCAATGAAAATATTTTCACATCCAAATGAGAAGACAATCTCAAACAGAGGTTTGTTTAAGTATAGTTGATTCAAAAGAGATCGAATTTTCATCCTCATGTCTTAATATAATGCTTTTTCCAGAATCAATGTTATAAGCGATGATGTTATTATCTTTGGATGCCATCTGCATTGTAATGGGATATGGACTTAACCGGGTTCGGAATCCGAGAATTGTATTCTCATCCTCCCAGACAATCGGGATGCCACTGGATCCCTTCTCCCCAACGATCATCAGATGCGTTAAGCCATAATACTTATTCATAGGTATAGTTCCTGAAATCTTAAAATTTATGATTAGCCCATATTCTTTCTCAAATTCATCCATTAACCCCTCAAGAAAATTAATTCTTCTCTCAGTTACCTCAGTATTTTTAATATAAGAGAATGCCTCTTCCCATTTTCTTGCAAACATGGCATTAGCAAATTTATACACCTTGGTATTACATTGTTCTGCGATTCTGATCGGAATCTCATTGTCAATTATTGATAGAAGATTCTGACCAACAACAGCTAAGGAATATTGATTGAGAGGATTACTATTTATTTCAATATAATTTTCTCCCTGGGCATATATTCCTTCTTTAATTCTCCCATAATTATTTACGTAAGGTGGGAGTGTGATCTCATCTGCCATCAGGAGTTTCTCTATTAGATTCCGAATCTGAAATCCCATGCCAATTCCATTCTGAATTACATTTGAGTTAATAATTATTGTAAGCTCTACTTCCTCATAATATTTGGCTACTGCATTCACGCCAATATTGTTACCACCATCATGTGTGATTAGTCTTCCAAGTGGAGAAGATTCTATGTCCCATCCATATCCATAATCATTTTTTTCCGGTGTAAGCATTTTATTCAATGAGTTCTCTGATATGATCTTTGATTTCATAAGTGCTCTTATCCAGTTGAAAAGATCTTTATTGCTAATACAAACCCCTCCATTTCCAAGAATTGCCCAATATGGTTTATCATGCGACCCACTCCACGAAGAAATGGATCCCGTATTCTTTCCATCAAGATAATAATTCGTTGAATTCTCTTCATTCCATCTTTCATCTCCAAACCAACCACTATTTGTAATTCCCTGAGGAGTGAATATGTCCTGAATAAGGTATTCTTGATAGGATTTTCCGGTAATATTTTGGATTATTATTGCCAAAAGTGAGTATCCAAGATTAGAGTAACTAAATTCACTTCCAAGCGGAGTACGGATCTTTTCCTCAAAAATTTTTCTTAAAAACTCATCAGTTTCCATGAACACAAAATCATCACCAAAATGATCCTTTATACCAGATGTGTGTGTCATTAACTGATGTATTGTAATATTTTTCTTATCTTCTGGAACATCAAAGAATTTAGATAGAGTGTCCTGGACATCTAGTTTGCCCTGATCTACAAATTGCATGATCATGGTGGAAGTGAACTGTTTTGATATGGATCCGATAGACATGATGGTATCCTTTTTCATCTTATACTTGTTCTCATAATTTCTATACCCATACCCATTTTCAAGAAGGATCTCATCCCCTTTTGCAATGAGCACTGTACCTGAGAATCCAAAAGGAATGAGATTTCTAAGATACTCGTCAATTTTTTCAATATTTTTGTTAAAATTTATTTCTCTATCCACATTACAGATCCTTGGAAGATACTTCAAAAAATGAATTATTAGCGTATGGTTATTTGTTATCTTTCTCTTTCAATGCATCCACTACCCTCTGGAGTACCAGTAATTAACATGGAATCAGATATACTCCATCCATGGCAGGTACTTGCTGATTGGCAGATAATAGATTGCACGTACAAAAAGCTCTTCTTGCATTATTGATAAATAACAGATAAAATTACGAGTTAATTGCTATAAATTTATTGCCACTACATTATTCAATACATTATACTCAGATAGTGATAACAATGAACATTGCAAGAGAAATAATAAAAATACTATCTGCGAATAATAAGACTCTATCAATAGCTGAGAGTATAACTGGTGGTCTATTGTCATCGTCCATTGTTGATATCAGCGGAGCATCAAAAGTGTACAGAGGTGGTATCACAGCATATATGTTATCTGTTAAGGATAGTGTACTGGGAATACCTATCGATGAGACCTCTGAAACGGATGGTGTAGACGAGATCACCTCGATTAATATGGCTAAAAAGGTATCTGTGTTGATGGATTCGGATTATTCAATCAGCACAACAGGAATAGCCGAACGATGGGATGATCGACTCAATCAGGCATTCATTTCAGTTTATGATAGCATAAATAACAAAGTGGAGACTATACATCTGGTTTACAAGGATACTGATGATAGACAATTTATAAGAAATGATGTGGTTTCTAAGGCCTTGTTCTTATTTAGAAATATATTATCCGATTAAGTATTCAGATAATTTTTACAATCTGGCTTTATTAAAGGCCAAGTTAATGTTTAATCTTTTATTATTTGTTCTCTTTCTCTTTTAGTGCATTCGGCACTCTCTCTTATGTCGATATATCATTTCAAATTAATAACCTTATTCAAGATGCTAGATAATTTATTAATAGTGTATGGCTTTGAGAGAACATATTTTATTCCTTCCAATTCCAAACTATCCATATCAATTTGTTTTCCATAACCTGTGGAGAGGATCACACTAACTTGGGGATCTATCTGCTTTAGATGAGTATAGGTCTCCCTACCATCCATATCAGGCATGGTTAGATCCAAAATAATACAGTCAATATTTTCTTTATGTTCTTTGTATTTTTCAATACCTTCTAATCCACCATAGGCAGAGATTAGATCATAACCCAATTTTGGTAATAAAGATGCAAGAAGATCATGAATTATTGCCTCATCGTCAATACAAAGTATCAATCCTTTACCATAAATTAAATCATCAACCTTCGGTATTATCGTGGGTCGTGTAGATTCTACTGCTGGTAGATAGATTTCAATTGTTGTGCCTTCATTGTCTTGCGAGTGTAGGGATAGCATCCCCGATAGATTTATCACAACACCGTAAATTATGGCAAGTCCCAATCCAGTTCCCTTTTTAGATCCACTATCTTTTGTGGTAAAAAATGGTTCAAATATTCTATTTTGTATTTCCTTGGGAATTCCAACACCTGTATCACTAACACTTAGTTTAACAAATTTACCAGGTTTTGATTTATCTGAAATATATTTGTATTCCGCAAAATCGTGAACCTCCTCCACATTGGTACTGATTATTATTGTACCTTGTTTTTTAATTGCTTCTACCGCATTTACAATTAGATTCATTACCATCTGATTAATTTGTGTTGGGTCTCCCTCAATATTGGCTGTGTCTTTGAAATCAAACTGGAAATCAATCCTCTTGGGAATTGAGGGCAGAATGATCTCATAGGTATTCATAACAACTGTATTAAGATCGATGGATACCGTATCTAATTTGTATTGATGAGTAAAAAGCATGAGTTTATTTATTAGATCTGTTGCCTGATTAGTTGCAGTTATGATATTCTCAAGAAATATTAGATTCTCATGATCTTTCTCTATCTCTTTTAGAATACTGGCATATCCCAAAACTCCTGAAAGTATATTATTTAGATCATGAGCCACACCTGCTGCGAGATTGGTTATAGAATCCATTTTTTGACTCTCAATTATCTTATTCTCCAAAGCACTATATGCAGTGAGATCATGTACGATACCGACTACTGCTGTAATTTCTCCATCCTTATTTCGAATGGGAGATTTGATATCTACGGAGGTAAACTTTTTACTATCTAGAATCTGTGTAGTTTGGTTTATCTGGGTTTCCCCTGTCCTTATAACTTCCTTGTCAATTTCAGTGAATTTCTCAGCTATGATTTTGTTGAACAATTCAAAATCGGTCTTACCCTCAAGTTCTTCAACAGTTTTACCATGGACTTTAGCAAATGCAGGATTGATTTTAACATATAACCCATCTAGATTCTTTACAAAAATAGGATTTGGTGCATATTCCAGTATCCTCTCAAGTAATTCATTGCTTTTTTCTAATTCTTTCCTCACATTGAATAGTTCTGTCACATCTCTTGAAATTCCAAATACACCAAACACCTCTCCTTGAGAATCTAGTAGAGGCTGTTTAATTGTCATCATATCTCTGGGTACCCCTTTTGAGATATTGGTTTCGTAAATAGTCTCGGGTATTTTTGTCTGAATAATTTTCAAATCTCCCTGATTGTAAATTTCAGCAACTTCTGGGGGGAAAACTTCAAAATCTGTTTCTCCTAGAATATCTTCTCTATCAATACTAAAGAACTCCTCAAGTGCCTTGTTTACACCTATGTATCTCAGATTTATATCTTTCATAAATAGAATATCGTTCGTTACATTCCAAACAGCGTCCTGGATCTCATCACGGTACTGCACAAGTTTTTTATAATAGGAGAGGTAGGAAATCATGAAAAATACGATAATGAACGGGAATGCATTAAGATCTCGATTTATTATTAGATAAAAGGATAATACTGAAGATTTTATTATTGATATGGTTTTACCTAATTTCTGAGTGGAATAAAAAACTAGAATTAGAGAAACACAATAAAATAGGACATTATAAATTGGGTATAAATTAAATATTTCAGTCAAAATCAATAATACAATCACATCTATGAAATATACGGCAGAATATCCCTTTTTCAATAGATTGTTAGTAATATTCATTTGATCTGTTTGATTATCTCAGTGTGATAAAATAAATTTGTTGTAAATTAATGTATTATTGTAAAGAAAAGATTAATTTTGAATTTGATTGAAATTTTGAATGAACTTATTTATTTTCTTTTAGTGCATTCAGTACTCTCTCGGGAGTGAATGGAGCCTTGTATAGACGTACACCAACAGCATCATAGATGGCATTGGCAATTGCAGGCATTGGTCCATTGATACTTATCTCACTTACAGATTTAGCACCGAATGGTCCAGTGGGCTCGTATGATTCAACGAGAATTGTTTTCATCTCAGGCATATCAGCCATGGAGAATATACGATAGTCATTGAATGATGGATTGAGCATCTTACCCTTGTCATTGAAGATGTATTCCTCTGTTAGAGCATAGGAAATACCGTTCATCACAGCACCCTCTGTCTGACCCTCGGCCAGTTTGGGATTGATGGGAGTACCACAATCTACCGCAGCAACATATTTTATCACTTTGACAAGTCCAGTCTCAGTATCCACCTCAACCTCTGCAAAATGAGCTGCGAATGGTGGGGGAGATTCATCACTGACATGGGATGCAGTTGCCTGTATCTGGAACTGATCCTCTGCATACAGTGCGAATTTACAGACCTGTGAGAATGTTAAAGATCCACCATTATGCTGGCATACCTTTTTGTCCTCTAGGTATAATTCTCCAATATCTGTTTCCAGCATCTTTGCACCAACCTGCAGTATCTGTTTCTTGATCTTCTCTGCCGTCAATTTGGCTGCGTAACCGGATAAATAGGTGGTTGATGAGGCATAGGCACCAACATCAAATGGAGTGAGATCAGTATCTGATGAGTATACAATTACATCATCTGCTTTGATATCCAGCACCTCTGCAAATATCTGTGCTATAACAGTATCAGAACCTGTACCCAGATCAGCTGCACCAACCTGCAAATTGAACGATCCATCATCATTCATCTTGGCGTAGGCACTTGCCATGTCAATTTTCGGGATTGCAGAACCCTGCATGAGCATAGCCATACCAAGACCCCGTTTTTTAACAGGATCATCACCAGGTTTACTACGTTTATTCTTCCAATCAATCTCAGCCATACCCTGCTCGATACAATCATCCAGTTTACAACTTTTGATAGTCTGTTCAACTCCCTCAGTTCCCTCACCAAGGGCTTTGAATACCGGTGATCCCTCACCTTCCTGGATATGATTGATCTGACGGAATTCAGCTGGATCCATGCCAATTTTTTCAGCCATCTCAGAAATCAGTACTTCCATACCATAACATGCCTGAGTTGCACCATATCCACGATATGCACCGGGTACTGGAAGATTGGTATACACCGTATCTCCAATGAATCCCACTGCGTTCATATGATATAGTGGCAAAGATTTAGATCCTGCATTTGACATCACAGTTAATCCGTGTGAGCCATATGCACCGGTATTTGATAAAACTTTGAGCTCAATTGCGGTTATCTTTCCATCTTTCATCACACCAGATCTAAGCCAGACGGTGTAGGGATGTCGTGTTCTGGAAGAGATGAATTCCTCCTTTCTGGTGAATTCCAGTAGTACTGGTTTCTTGCTCCTCAATGCCAAAAGTGTTGTAAGCTGTTCTAGCAGTACCTCCTGTTTGGTACCAAAAGCACCACCAATTCTGGGTTTAATTACCCTGATGTTCTTCTCTTTAATACCAAGTGCCTGTGCAGTGATTCTTCTTGCATGAAATGGTACCTGGGTAGATGTTCTCACAGTTACTCTTGGTCCTGATTCCTGATCAATATTATAATCCTGATCATCAAAATAGGCCATACAGACATGTGGTTCGATGGGAGTATGCTGGGCATACTGCGTATCATATCTTCTCTCAAAGGTATAATCACTGTTTTCCAGTTCCTTGTCAATATCACCGAAAGCAAAATCTGTATGGGATACATGATTGGATCCCTTTTCATAGAATACAGGGATTGGCATATGGGCCTCTTCCTCATCATGAATCTGTGGAGCATCAGGATCCCGAGCCTTCTCAGGATCAAACACAGCATCTAATACCTCGTATTCCACCTTGATTAATTTTAGTGCCTGAAGAGCGATCTCCTTGGTATCAGCAGCCACTGCGGCAACTCGATCTCCAACAAATCTTACTTTATTATCAAGAACAACACTATCATATGGTGAGGGTTCAGGAAAACCCTGTCCTGCAGTTGTATGAAAATTTCGAGGTGTGTTCTTATGTGTCAATACGCAATGAACGCCCTCAAGAGCTTCTGCCTCACCGGCATCAATTGAGATTATCTTTGCATGGGCGTGGGGACTTCTCAGTACCTTGGCAATTAATGGTTTGATATCAAGATCTGCCACATAGAGAGGCATTCCCTGTGATAGAGCCATACTGTCCTTTTTCCTAACGCTGGTCTTGACGACTTTACCTTTGAAGGGAGTTTCTGTCATTTTAATTTTCCTCCCTCATGCGTTTTGCAGCATTTTTAACCGCTTTTATCTGTTTCACATATCCTGTGCAACGACAAAGGTTACCATCTAATCCCTCTTTGATCTCTTCTTCAGTAGGATCTGGATTTGTTATCAGTAATGCATTGGCAGAGAGTATCATTCCTGGTATACAGAAACCACATTGCACTGCACCTTCTTCCACGAATTCATCCTGTAAAGGATGGGGTTTTTCTGGTGTGCCGAGTCCCTCAATTGTAAGTACCTTTTTGTTCTGAACCTGACCCACAAACATTATACAGGATTTCAATGGTTTATCATCAACCAGGACTGTGCAGCTACCACAGGTACCTTCAGAACAACCATTCTTAACACCTAGATAACCTTCAGATCTCAAAAAATCAAGTAGCAACATGCCAGGATCCACGAAAAATTCTCTATCTTCACCATTAATAGTTACATTAAGTTCCATTATTTTGTAACCTCCATTTTTTCCTTCAAACCATTTATAGTTCGTTTGATATACACTCCTAGGATGTGTTTACGAAACTCAATAGTTGATTTGTAACTTGACACCAGTTTGATATCATCCAGAGCCATTGTAATCAATTCATCAATTTCAATATCATTTAGCAGGGACCCATTTAATTTATCTTCAATAGCAGTAATTCTAATTGGAAATCCAACAGCTGCACTTAATACAAAATGAGTTTTGCCTATCTCTCCTTTATCATCCCATTCAAAATAGCTTGCAAGACTTAACTGAGCTTTTTCATTCTCGGTTGTCATGAAAGTTTGATACTCGGAAAAGCTATTCTTTACCGATTTAGGAACACGAATCTCTGCTATTAGTTCACGTCTTGCAGAGACATTATTCTTCCTGGAATATGCGAAGAATTCATCCGAGGACATTACAGTTTCCTTTGGATTGTAAATGACAATTGATGCATCCATTGCCCATAACATTGGCGGAATATCAACCCAGTTGTAGAATTTGGCCAGATTTCCTCCAATTGTTACTGCATGCATTATCGGTGTGTCACCAACAGAATATGCAGCATATTTCAGAGAATCTGGCAGAGCATCATACTTGTAGATTTCATGAGCACTGGTCATTGCACCAATGGCAAAGTAATCTCCTTCGGCCTTAATATATGATAATTTAACATTTTGAAGATCTATCAGTGTCTCAAGTTTTAAATTTTTTTCAAGTGATAAACCTGTACCGCCTGCAAGCAGTTTTGAATTAGGTTCCCCAAGATATTCGAAAACTTCTTCTATTGTGTTTGGGTAGAGATGATTTGTTAGCATAGTCAATTATCCGCCTCCAACGGGAAGAGTTATGAAAAGATGATCCCCATCTTTTAGAACATAACTTCTTTGGGCTCGTACATTATCTTTTTCAGTTACTGTAGATACAAAAGTTTGCATCATTCGTATCTCATCAGATGTATATCCAAGATTTTTCAATAGTTGGGAAATAGTCGTTGATTCATCCAATTCATGCTCAAATGTTCGAGGAACATTATCTGGACGTCTGATAAAGGACATCAACTCAACATAAATTTTCATGAATACATCTTTCCAAGGTACAAGTCCGTCTATTGTAATCCAAAAATTTGAAAATTGATTAAAAATAAGATCGATCGATTCAAAATTTTTTGTGTATTTTTATCACTCAAATCGACAATTAGGTATCATTTGTCTAACTGATTGATATCAGGTCCAAAAAACATCTTCTCAAGGAACTATTACCAAAACATAATTCAAATAATCCATTAAATCAAGAGTAGTTGTTTATGAAAACAAAGTTGATGCGAGCCAAATATCTCATACCCATGACGAAAAACGGGGAAAATCTTGATAGGATAGAGGATGGATACATCCTGTTTCAGGAAAAAATTCTAGAGGTAGGCAGATATTCTGAGGAAATTGCCAATAGGATAATTAACAAATATGGTGAACATCTTGAGATAATTGGTAATTCTGATAGCACCAGGGTTCCACAATTGAATGGAGTCATCCTACCAGGTTTCATTAAAGCTCATGGTCACGATCACGAATCAACAATTATTGGTATCGCCAAGGATCAACCGCTGACGGTCTGGCTTGATGCAGCAGTCAATCCCTTCACCGAGTGGATACATAACAGCAAAGATCAGTTGACCGAACAACTGGGTATCTCACCCTATCTGTTAACCTATACCAAGGCAAGGGTTGATGATATCAGTTTTGGAATTACCACCGCTTTGACCCATCATTGCAATTTCAATAAATATCACGTCAATGAGCTGGCTGAGGCCAGTGAGGTGGTAGGTACCAGAATATTCATAGCAGTTGGATCGCAGGATCGCAATTACTATGAGAAAATACTTGATTCTGTAGATGAAGCTTTGTTACGACTTGACAAGTACCTTGCAGACAATCAGAATTTGGACAGGGTAACAATTATTCCCGGTCCGGATCAATTTTTCTCAAATGGTCCAGAATTACTCAAAGCACTTAAACAGTGGTCAAGAGACCATAACACATTAATGCATATACATTCATCTGAAGAACCAAACACAACCAAGTGGTTCACTAATAAGTATGGCTTCAGTCCTGTGGGTTATGCAGATAGTATTGGTTTTCTTGATAATAGAACCATGCTTGCACACCAGGTGCATTCCACCAAAGATGATATTGAGATAATGGCAAAACACAATGTGATGGTTGTTCATAATCCACTGGCAAATACCATACTAGGATCTGGTATGCCTCTTATACTGGATATGATTGATGCTGGTATCCGAGTATCCATATCAACTGATGGTTCTGGTTCTGCAGATTCTCAAAATATGTTGAGTGCAGCTCGACTTGCCAGTCAGTATCAAAAGGCACTGAATCAGGATGCCACGGTGCTGGGTGCTGAAGAGGTACTTCAGATGATCACCACAATACCAGCTGAGATGTTGGGGATCAATGCAGGATCTCTTGAGATTGGTAAAGATGCGGATATAATCATGGTTGATCTGTCCAAACCTAATATGGTGCCAACAATTAAAGAAACCGTCTTGGAAAACATTATATGGGCATCCGCAGGGAATGAGATATCGTATGTTATCGCCAATGGAAAAACCTTGATTGATAATTATGCGTTCACAACTGTTGATATCAAAGAACTAAATCATAAGATGCAGGATTTGGCCAAGGTATTTGAGCAGTATAGAGTAAATGCCAGTAAAATCAAAGGCACAGGTGCAAATGTATAATGTCTGTGTGGATCCATATTTATTACAATTTCCATTGATATAAAAAAGATATTTTATTTAGAAATCTAATTCCCAGAGGAATATATTGTCTGCAAAACTTAATATGCTGATTCATTAATCCGGAACAAACAAGGGATAAATATGAAAAAATTAATTCTCATTATTACTCTACTACTACTGGTTAATCCATCATCAGCAGAAACGACAGTTTTTCCAACTGCACTCTCAATTGGTGATGAGTTTCAATTTGAAATTATTGATTATTCTCTGTATTATGAGCTCAATAGTTCTATTCATAGTCCATCACTCAAATATCAGAGTGGCGACATATTAAATATCACCGTTGACAATATTCAAGAACATCCGGATTCCCTGGAAACTACAATAGTTAATGTTACCACAACAACTGATACTGAAGATTATTCAGGTTTTACATATCTTGGATATTATAAATCAATGGAATCAATCTCATCGTCTTCGGATTTTATGGTAATTATGCCATTTTTTACTAATTATACATCTGGAATCAATTTTAGCAAGGTTATGGATTTTATTGATATTGAGGATAATGATCCAATAATATACCCATTTTATAAGTGGAATGTAGAGAATTTTGTTTTTCCCTATTTTGTGGATGACAATGAAACGATGTATACCGAGCGATCTGAATCTATCACTGAGAGCAATGTATCTATCTCAGAGTCCGACATAGAATATCCATTTTACGCAAATCAAACAGACAATTATTATACGATTACCCATGATGAGATTTCACTTTTCAGTCAGATTAATACTGAGGAAAAAACTTTCAAACAGTATTTTAGAAGTTTTGAGAGATGGGAGAATTCAACA
Source organism: Candidatus Heimdallarchaeota archaeon (assembly GCA_030668165.1). GTDB lineage: Archaea > Asgardarchaeota > Heimdallarchaeia > Heimdallarchaeales > Kariarchaeaceae > JAJRQD01. The sequence continues at coordinate 5,440 of DAOUUM010000020.1, read as the reverse complement.
TATGACTGGGAACTTGCCCATGGTAGGATATTCGAGGTAGAACTGGATTATGGAAGAGGTATTGTGACCAAATTTTTCTATAATTTGAAATATACTCGTCAAGTGGGAAGTTCTTACGATGTTATTGATCTTAAACAGGGATTCAAGGAATATATACCACCAGTAGAAACATCTGAAACTACAAGTGATAGTACCGATAATGAATCTGATATTTTTAATCTATCCGCTCCTCCGCTAATACTGATTATCACAGCAATTTTCACCTCAAGAAAAATACTAAATAAAAAATCAAAATTAAATAATCTAGGTAATCAGAATTAGGACCTGACTGAGATAATCATTAACTACTAAGATAAAATAATAAATTGAAGTTCACAGGAGCCAATGTATAAAATAAAATTTCAAATAATTAATTTATCTTCTTTTTCTTCTTGGTTGTTTTTTAGATCTATAGTGAATTGGATCCAAAATAACAGCTTTGGCTGGTGTGAGATCATATACTGTTGGATTCACTCTTTCCTTAGCTAAGGTCTCAGCTAATTTTTCATTTTTACCAATTTCAATTGCCCAGTTGTATGCGGCCTGGTAATTATAATCACCTTCAGTAGATCCTGATCCCTTACGGAGTTCACCCTCAGCATTAAGTTTGGTCTCACGACGGTATATTTTAAGAATTTCAGATTTTGAAGCATCTAAGAGAAATTGTGCTTCTTCAAAATACACAATATCTAGTGTCCTGCTACCCTTCATCTCTATTTCCTGATCTAATTCAACAAAATTTTTATTCAAAATCTTTGATAATTCATCGAATTCGGGAAATGAATTCTTCTTATTCATCGTCAGAAATATAATCTGATCTTTACCCTCTTCTGATCTATTGTAGAGATTTTCAAGTTTATCATAGAATTTTTTTCTCTTATTTATCTTAGCTAATTCCTTGCCAGTTAGTTTTTTAGTACTCAATAAATTATCATCCTATTGCTTCTAAACTGAATATATTACCATAGTACAAAAAGTTGATTATGTGCAAAATCGAGTTTTGGTATATCAAATTAATTGATTGATATCCATATTGTATTTCTCTCAATAAAATTAATAAGGTTTGAATTTATGAAGTGATTGTGGATGAGGATAAACCCAAAATTCCGATTAAGGATAGAATAAGCAATAATTCAATTATTGTGTACCTGAAGAAGAGTATCAAAAGAGGAGAATTACCATATTTGATTTTTCTAGTTGTTGGTCTTTACAATGTCATTGTTTTCGATCCACCTCCAGGTTACGGAATATATACTACATTGCCCTTCGGAATTGGAATCGCAATGTATTATGTTAAAATGTGGAAGAGAGGTAATAAGTACAGAATATCTGGAAAAATTGTCCTTTCTATTTTATTCGTCTTTGATTTCTTTGTTTCTACTTCATTTATTCCAGGCAATAGTAGTGAAATTTACAAATATCAATCCATTCCCACAGCAATCTTGGATCTAATTGGATTGTACTTACTACTCACCCAAACGGTAACTGTGGAAGCTAAAAACAAAGAAAATAAATAATTGATTCAATCATTAATCTTCATTATTCACTTTTATTAGTTGGGCAGCTATTGAGACAGCTATTTCCTCCACTGATCCTGAATTAATTTCCAGTCCAATTGGAGCATAAATCCTACCGATGAAAGTTCCATAATCATGATCTGGATCGCCTTCGTTTCTCAGTCTGTTATATAATTTGGATATTTTTGTTGTACTTCCCATAAGACCAATGTACTTCGGGTAGGTATCAATTTTTAGATTAACCATTAGATGTGATAGTACCTCATAATCGGTACCAATTGCCGCTGTAACAATTACAATAGAAATATTTGAAGCATCCAATTTTTCACTATCAATATCAGATATAATCTCTTCAACGGTCTCTTTATAGGCTTGAATTTTTATCTCATGTGCATACTTGTTTTCACGTATCTGTAATAGGTCTGTTCTATTGTCACAAACTGTTATGTGATAATCCAGAAGAGATAATTGTCGCGTCAGGGCTTCACCCACATGACCTCCACCAAATACATATACCAGATTGAAAGCTGATTTTCCAATTTTTTCCTGATAAATCCAATTCTCATTAATTGATCCCTCAAAATTGAATTTCGATGAGAATTCTGGTTTTTTATCTCTTATTTCAATTCCTTTTCTTGTAATCTCAAGGTAAATTGCAGTGCTTTCATTGTATGAATGGATGATCTTGTTGACCAGATCAAGTATAGACCGATTAAATGGTATACCAACCACAATCTGTTTACCAGAACAGACCAGACCTGATTTTTCACCACTATCAGATTTATCATCATGTAATAATTCCTGAATAGTGATTTTGGAGAGGTTATTTTTGATCTTCTCCTTACTCTTCTCAACGATATTATACTCCATGATTCCACCTCCAATAGATGAGTGAATTCCAGAATTTAGCACCAGCATTTTGAATCCCTGCTTACCAGGCGAGGAACCAGAATGATCAACAACAAAATGCAGAACTCCTATGATGTTGTCATGATCTATATCCCTTATCTCATCTCGAATTAGCGTCCAGAGATCAAGATATTTCATGAGTTATCACTCCTGTACAGATCCATCAGAGCTCGTTCAGGGGTCAATGGCAAGCGATAGGTAGAGTCATTGCTGGGGTTGAAGGCTGATATTGCATTCTTAAGCGCAAACAGGGCAGATATTCCATAGAATAATGGTGGTTCTCCAATAGCCTTGGATCTGAATATACCCATAGGATTGTCATCGTGCTCATACATATCAATATTCATCTCGGGTGTAAATGAGATATCAGGAATTTTATATGCTGAGAATGTGTTGGATGCTAGTCTACCATCATCCAAGTATTTCAATTCCTCCATCAGAGTCCAACCCAGTCCCTGTACTATGCCTCCCTCGAGTTGACCAAGATCCAGTTCTCTATTCATCAACTTGCCCACATCGTGAACGACATTGACAGTATCAACAATAAAAGTACCTCTCAATGTATCAAGAGTGACCTCAGTCTGACAGGTTCCAAACGAGTAGTAAGCAAAAGGATGACCCTTTTCTATATTGGAATCAAAATGAATTCCAGGAGTTTGATAAAATCCATGGGCACTGAGATCAATCCTTGACAGGTATGATTGAATAATCAGCTCATCCCACTCGAGTGTTTTATGATCCCTGTCAAGCTCTCCATTTGAATCCATCACACCTACAATTCCATTTTTGATAATTATCTGATCTTCAGGTTGATTCAATATCAATCCTGCTTTTGTTTTTAATCGTTTGATTATCTTATTTGCTGCATTCTCCAGTGCTTTTCCATTGAGATCTGCTGTTGCACTGGCAGCTGATGGTGAGGTATTTGCCACTCTTGTGGTATTGGTGGCCTCGATCTTTATCTTCTCGTATGAGATGGAGAATAATGTGGCCGCAACCTGAACCATACGGGTTTGTAGGCCCTGACCCATCTCAGTACCTCCGGTGCTGATCGCAACACTCCCATCCTGATAGACATGAATCAATGCACCAGCCTGGTTGAGCATGATTTTGGTGAAACTAATACCAAAACAGAGTGGAAAGGCGGCAACACCCTTCTTATAACGAGAATTTGTCTTGTTATATTCCTCAATCTCAATCTCTTTTTGTCGGATTGAAAATTTATCATCCAATTTATTCCATAGAGTTGAAATGGTGGAATTCTCCATAATCTGACCGTAATGTGTCTCATCCCCATCCTTCATAAGATTAATTTCTTGCAACTGGGAATAGGTGAACTGCGATTTGCCTGCTAGTTTATGAATAGCTGATTCAATTGTGAATACTGCCTGGGGAGCACCAAATCCTCTGAATGCTGTGTGAGGATGAAAATTGGTCCTGGCACTTATTCCCAGAGCTCTCAGATTAGGAATATAATACGCATTTGCAGCATGGAACAGGGTTCTCTCTATAATTGCGGTTGATAGATCTGCGGATGCACCCGCATCCTGATAGAAGGTAACATCATAACCCAGGATCTTACCATTGTTAGTCATGCCAATCTTGTAATCAACCGAGTATGGGTGCCTCTTACCCGTCAGATGCATATCATCATGCCTTGAGAGTACTATCTTGGCAGGTTTATTGGACAAGTAAGATCCCAATGCGGCCATACATGCATAAGCATTTGCCTGATCCTCCTTTCCACCAAAGGCTCCACCCATACGTTTTACATCAATTTCAACGAAATTCATTGAAAGTCCTAGCACGCGGGCAACTATTTTCTGCACCAGAGTTGGTGATTGGGTGGATGAGTGAACCAATAATTTACCAGCTTCCTGGGGGATGGCATAACTTGCCTGTGTCTCCAGGTAAAGGTGCTCCTGACCACCAATCTCAACTGTATCCTCGATGACGAGATCACAACTGTCCCAGATTGTATCCACATCGCCATTTTCAAATGTTCTTGGTGGTTGAATTAAAAAATCTTTCTCATAGGCTTCCCTGGGATCGAATACTGCTGGTTTCTCCTCATATTCAATTTTAACACAAGATCGAGCATGTATACCGATTTCAGGAGATTCTGCTAATATTAAGCCGATGGCATTACCAATGAAATGAACCTCGTTATTTGCCAGTAAAGGTTCATCGGGAAATATATTACCTATTTGGTTAACTCCAGGTATATCTCTTGCATAGATTATCGAATGTACACCATCAATAGATTTTGCGTCTTTGTCATCAATATTCAATATGATTCCATTTGCAATGCTCGAATATAAAATTACGATGTGTAAGGTACCCGCGACCAGTGGCATATCGTCTATGTATATCGATTCACCCCGGACATGCGAGTATAGATCTATATTTTTCATAAGATTGGCCCCTCGAAGTTATAAGTTGAATTTTTTGATTCAGCTCGATAATCTACATTCAAAACAAAGGTCTGCAGAGTCATTGATAGTACCGAGTTGAATATGGTAATTATTAACGATTAAGGTAATTGAATAACATATTATCAAATTCTAAATTATTTTAGATCGGTGAATTCCAGTTTATTTAATATTTGTCATAAATGCTTTTTACTCATCCATTCTATCAAAAATTGTGGATTCATATCCTTTTCTAAATTTGTAATTTAATTTGTCTAGATGATCAATAAATGACTCTGAATTAATATTAGTTTCTGGAAATTTACTAAAATCAATTGATTAAACTAATTTTCCTGCAAAGGCATGTTTGAGTATTGATTGCTTCAATGAACTTGCTAAATTTAAATTCTGTTTAATTGTATCATTAATTATTTCATATTTTGATATCATTTCCTCAAATAGAGAAATTATTATCTCTTGCTCTTTAATAGGAGGAATTGGGATAGGCAAACTTCTTAAATTTGTTTGATTTAGACTAGCAATACCTGTTGTTTGATTAAATTT
>DAOUUM010000539.1 GCA_030668165.1 Candidatus Heimdallarchaeota archaeon | reverse complement strand
TTAATTAGTCTGTTAAATTTTTGCTTGAAGCGATTGATCAGTGAGGTACTCTGCTCCTGTGATTCACCCATATCTGTCACAAAAAAATCTCTGTTTGATTGAAGTCTATCCTTGGGTAACAATCCTATTTCAACCATATCCTGTGTAAAATCCTGAAATTGTTTCTCCGTTACATGGTAGGATTTGATTTTCCCTTCATCTCTGTCCTCATTTGAGCATTGTAAATCCAAAATAAAAGCAAAAATAATTATTTTAATGAGTATACGAGCTGTACTAAACCTGAATCAAACTTCAAACAATCCTCAAGTTCAAGCTCAGCATCTATTTTAATTCCTTTAAACAGTGGAATTCCATCAGGTATTATTACTGGAATTATTGAGATAATTAACTTATCAATTGCTTTGGAGTTGATCATATGACTCGCTACCTCTCCTCCTCCAACAATCCATATCTTTTTATTTTTGTATTTACTCAGCTCATCTATCTCGGCCAGAACCTCAACATCCTCGTATTTATTATCCTCAAGTGATTTGGAGAGTATTATCACCTGTTTGTCAGCATATGGATTTTTACCTGCAAGCTCCAGAGAAATTTCAAATGTTCTTCTTCCCATGGCAACAATATCAAGACCTTCATAAAAATCATAATATCCATAATCCTCATCCCCATCTTTTGCAATATCTAGCCAACCCATATCATCATCGGTTTTTGCAATCATTGAATTCAGGCTTGTGGCTATGTATAAGATATTGGTCATAAAATTAAGTAATAAAATAATTAAATAAATCTTTCAGTTAAAACAAAAATATTGATTCAACTGCAATGAGCACTCAAGAAATATTATTAAATGGCAATTAATTATCGATTTCATGTGGAGAAGCGATCATCCAATTCTCTGATCGATCCGTTAGGAAATAACACACATAACACCATACCTCTTGGACTCTCTTTTGATGATGTCCTCTTGATACCAAACAAGACATCTGTTGTATCCCGAAAGGATAGTGATACCAGTTCTTATTTTTCAAGAAGGATACCGTTATCCATCCCCATAGTCAGCTCAAACATGGATACTGTCACAGAAGTTGAGATGGCCATCGCGCTGGCAAGAGAGGGTGGAATTGGGATTATTCATCGGTTCATGTCTGTTGAGGAACAGATAGAACAGGTACTTAATGTGAAACGATCTGAGAGTATACTGATAGAGAAACCATATACTCTGCCATTTACAAGCAAGCTTGGAGATGCATGGCAATTTTTAGAAAAAAAAGCAGTGTCCAGTATACTGATTATTGATGAGAATAACAAATTACAGGGCATACTCACCTCAAGGGATATGCAATTGGAAGAGAATCCAGAAACTCCCATATCTGAGTTAATGACAAAAAATCCAATTACTGCGGCTCAGGGTATTAATATTCAGGATGCACGGCAGATTCTCAAACAGAATAAGATTGAAAAATTACCAGTGGTTGATGTTGATGGCAAATTAACCGGTCTTATCACCATGAAGGATATTAAAAAAAGTAAGATGTGGCCCATGGCAACTAAGGATGAAAAGGGTCGACTCATGGTAGGTGCTGCCATTGGAGTGAAGAAGGGGTTTCTTGAACGAACAGAGGCCTTATACAATGCCGAGGTTGATGCTATAGTAATAGATATTGCCCATGGGCACTCCATCAGTGTCATCGATACAATCAAACAGTTGCGCGTCGAATTCGGGGATGATCTTGAAATAATTGCTGGAAACGTTGCTACCGCTCAGGGAACAGCAGAACAGATTTCTCATGGTGCTGATGGTATCAAGGTGTCTGTCGGTCCCGGGAGTATATGTTTCGAAGAAGATGCCTTAGTTACTATGGCAGATTATACTGTTAAAAAAATTAAAGATGTTAAAGTAGGAGATAAGGTAATAACACATGCAAACAATATTCAAGAGGTTGCCAAAACATATATTAGAAATTACGAAGGTGAAATATTAGAAATATATGCAAATGGATCTCCTGGTAAAATTCGCTGTACACCAGAACATCCATTGTTAGGGGTTGTTTTTGAAGATTTGGAATTGGAAAAATTGAAGAAATATGGATCCAAATACTATTTTGATAAGAAGAAGTACAATGAAGGATTAAAATGGGTTGAGAGCAAGAATCTAAAAC
>DAOUUM010000144.1 GCA_030668165.1 Candidatus Heimdallarchaeota archaeon | reverse complement strand
TGGTTTGGATATCTTTTCTGGTCATTTATATTGGAAATGGTATCCTCGGTTTACTATCTGAATCTAGCAACCTTATCTATTAATTCATCAATCAGTATTTTACTAATAATACTATTTCCAGCAGTTTTAGGATTTTCCAAGATTCGTTCCATTGTGGGCAAATATTACATTCATTTGATGTGGATGACAATTCCCTCTTTAATTCTGTATGATTTTGTCTCCCCCACAGTTCGTGCTATACTAGTTGGACTTGGTTTTGGTTTTATATTTTTATCAATTTCTTACCAGTGGGTATACAGGTATGAGGGTGAAGCGAAGCATGTCAATAATTGGGCAAGTTTCATCGGATTGATTTTGTTAATGGCCTTGAAATGGATTGGGATGTCAAGAAATCCCCTGTGGATGAATTGGATCTTCTCAGTTTCTGCTTCTATTATTACCATTATTTTCATAATGTCCAGAGTTCTAGATGGTTATGGAGATGCTTTACCTGAGGACACAAAACCAAAACTAAAGGTGAGAGAATGGATATACACCAGTTTTTCCTTCGCTATGATCATCTTCATATCAACTTGGATTTTTAGTTCTTATTCTGTGATTCCACGCTGGACTGGAGTAGAACCAGCCATGGGATTGATTATCATTCTTGCATTGGTAACTGGGATATTTTTCAGGAATACACTGTGGATAAGGATTGGATTATGGGGACTTGTAGGACTTGCAGGCATCGTGCTTATGGGATTTGTCTCGGGAATTATTGGGTTTTTGGGAGGAGTTATCCTTGCATTCGTATTTCCATCTTACTGGAAAATTGTTATATCAAATCTGAAAAATGTACCTCCCGGTAGAACATTTATAGTCTCAGGATTATTGATTTTAATCTTCATATTTGGATCAATATTCACTGTGGCCTTTGATGTTGTACCATTGGGATTTTTATTTAAACAGAGAGAGGAACCACTATTAATCCTAGCCTATTTGCTGGCAGTATTCTTGCACCAAGAATTATTATTGACAAAACCAGGAGTGCAGATAAGAAAGCCAAGGAAACAGTTTTTTGTTGTACTTTCAATAATATTGGTATTACTTGTTCCTGCAGGTGGGATTTATCGATTTTCAAGAGGTATTGATGAACCGGTTGGCAATATTGATACATTTTCAGTGATGACCTATAACATTCAACAGGGATTTGATGAGTCTGGAAATGTCAATTTCAATATCGTCGCAGATAACATTAGATCAGTGGATCCGTGGATAGTTGGATTACAAGAAACAGATACCTTGCGTATGAGCTCCTCCAACAGAGATGTAATGGAATGGCTAGGTAATGAGTTATTAATGCATAGTTATGCGGGACCATTAACCAGGGATAGCACCTTTGGTAATGGAATATTATCAAGATTTGAATTCATTAACTTGGAAACTGAAATATTAACATCAGAGGGGGGACTTGCCGTGTTACAGCTCATCACTGTATCGATCAATAATCAAATTATCAATGTGCTTAATGCTCATTTTGGAGTCTCTGAGATTGATCGAACTGTGCAAGCCCAGGAAACAAGTGATTTGATAGAAGCACTGGAGGGTCCTGTTATTATGATGGGAGACTTCAATTCGGAACCTGAATCATCCCAGATGCAAATATTGTATGATATTGGAATGATTAACGCATATATGGAATATACAAACGGAACGTACACTGCAACTAATTTTGGTGGTGATAATATTGATTTTATTATGTATAGAGATCTCACGTTGATATCTGCTGAGGTATATTCTGATCTAAGTGGTTCAGATCATTTTCCAGTTTATGCTGTTTTTGATATTTAGTTATTAATCATAAATATCTCAATCGCCTCTCATGAAGAGACTGATAAATGATAGACCAGCTGCTGCAGCCAGAGCATAGACAGCATAACCCAGTTCCAATGTGGCCGTGAGACGCCAGGTATACATATCAAAGACATTATCCATATATACACTGTTACCATCAAGAGTACCGCCCTGAGCCATACCCTCAAGAACCATTGTTTGAAAGAAGTAAGTTAATCCTGCAAGTCCTGCAGCCACTATAATACCCAGTAGGGTAAGGAATGAGGCAAATTTGGAGGGTTTTTTCATGTGGATTTAAAATCCTACTAAGAAGAAAAATAATGCGATACCAATAGCTATCATGGCAACTAATTGCATCATGGAGATGGCGTTTGTAAAATCATTACTTGCTGTTGTTGGCACTAAATTAAACTCACTGTTTGTTTCGTCATAGGTCAATTCATTGGTAATTAGTGTTAGAACACCAATTTCAAAGATTGTATCTTCATAGTCTGTTTGAGCCCCTGTAGGAGGGTCCGAAATCCAGATTACGGTCCCACTTGCTGTCAACAATGGAAACACTATCGCAGCCACTAAAAGTAGGATTGATAAGAATTTTATGAATAATGAAATGGATTTATTCATTAGTTACATGTAGTTGGAATTAAAAATATTATCAATTCGGATGCTAAAATATTAAATATATATTAATTATTTGATCTATGGTTAATATTCTAAAACATTCACAATGATTAGCAAAAACTTGATTTTCTGTACCACATTATAAAAAATATAAGCATCTACAACCATATAACATCCCATCTTTGAATACACAAATTATAATTTCTAACTATTGGATTCCATTGTATTTATATATCTGTTTGAAGTGTAGGTTTTGGTTATGCAATTTCAAGAATTAGGTGTCTTTGGTGAACACGAGGTTGACAGATTACTTTATGAGGCTAAATCCTTGGAAGAATTTCCTGATTTTGGAGATACTTTAATGGGAGATAAGGCCTCGGATATTGGCTTGGTACTGCAACATGGGTTTATTGGAAGCAATTTGGATATGTTGTATATTGGAGATATATTGGCAAAAGGTGGGTACAGGGTATTAATTCCTCTCTTGCCGGGGCATGGCATGGATGCTAAGGCCCTGATGGATTTCACCCACCTTGATTGGATTGAGAAGAACAAGGAAGCAATCGATTATTTGAAGGCCGAAAAAAAAGGCAGATCAATCATCCTTGTAGGTCATAGCTTGGGAGGAACTTTGAGTCTGATTAATGCCAGTGAACGAGATGATATAGCAGGTATCGTCACCATAAGTACTCCCACAAGATTTCCAATTATTAAACATCTATTGGGATTACTGGCATCAGTAGTAATTAAGAAGATCAATATGAAGTATGATGATTTTTATTTTGAAGATGAGCGTTTATTTGAAAATCCATATACCAAATTTCTGATGAAGAATTATGGTAAAATCAGTTATTACATCATTGGAGAGGTATTCAAAGCTATTGATAAATCGTATAAGATACTTGGTGATGTATCAATACCATCACTAATAATTGTTTCTCCAAAGGATAATGCGATTCCTAAAAGGAGTGCATTTGATCTCTACAAGAAAATAGGTTCAGATACTAAGGAGGTCAAATATTATGACAATTCATACCACATGTTGATTGCTGATGCTTCAAAAGAGGAAGTTGCCGAAAAGGTACTAAACTTTGTAAAATCCCTCTGATTAATCAATTCTTTCTCATTTATTAGGGAATGAACAAATAATAATTTTAGGATAAAAAATCCATGGAGATTGTGCCTAACTTGATTTCGTTTGTTATATCACCTCATGGATTTGGACATCTAATGAGACAGATTGCACTGGGTAGAGAGTTGGCAAGGCAACAGGAAAATATCAAGATAAAATATATCTGTTCGCAGAATCATATAGCGAAATTTGAGAATTTAATAAGATTCAACGAAAATGTAGTGATAAGTTAACTTCCAGAATTTAATCCTCAATTTATGATGAAAGATGCTATAGTGGTTGATATCGAAACATCAATTATGAATTTTCAAAATGCACTGGACGTCAGTTCAGAATTGCTGGAGGAGAAATGGAATGAGTTGTTAAAAGGCTCATCACTAGTAATTAACGATATTGAGTCGATACATAATCCTGTGGCTAATAAAATGGGCATACCTATAGTTAACATCAGTAATTTTACCTGGAGCGATATTCTCAATGGTTTGGATGCCAATGAATTAGATATTAAATATTCCTCACTTGAAAAATTGGCTGATTACAGTTATCAACTACCCTTTTCCACGCCATGCCTTGGATTTAGGTCAGATTCGACAAAATTTGGATTATTAGCAAAAAATATTGATTGGGATTGGGTATCTAATACCCAAAATAATTATCAGGATAAACAGTTTGTATTCTTTACAAGGATTGGGACTTATCTTGAAGGGTACCTACCTGATCTACTCTCATTGCTTGAAAAAGAGAATATTGGAGTAATTATCCCAGATGAATATAAGAAATACCTACCACCAACAATCGAATATTTTAAATACTCAACCAACACGCAAAATGTACAGGATCTTATTGCACTGAGTAAAATAGCAATAGGTAAGACCGGATATAGTACAGTATCTGAGGCTGTAACCGCTGGAACCCTATATATCCACTGGACCAGAAATGAATTTATTGAGGATAAATATCTCAGTGATGGCCTTACCAGTGATGGTAGAGGAATTAAAGTGGATATTTTTGAAGATGATAATCCCTTATTTTCATTATATGATCTCATCCTGAATAATATCAATCATAATCTACAGCCAATTAGCAATTCCAATCGAGAAATCGCACAATCAATCCTTAATTATATTAAAGATTAAACAAATAAGATAAGTACGAAAATGTAGGGGTGAAAGAGTAATTAAGACTTTGAAGTTCATACTTTGTCATTTTTTCTAAATTCAAAGGGGTGAAAAAAGAATTCTTAATCCCGAGTATAAGGTGATGATCTATATATTTATAACCAATATATTTGGAATAAATATAAGAATGACTGAATCAGTTAAAAATTTAGATAATGACACCGTCAAATCTGTTAAACAATACGATCCTGATGCTGTTAATACCAAATTAGGTATAATCATGGCATTGATAATGGCGTTCATGGGAATATTCCTTGCATCTTACCTTTTCCTAACCTATTATGAAATGTACATTCGAGGAGAGATGGCTATTTGTCCAGTGGGTTGCGAATACGTAATTTCATGGTTTATGCCCTTGGAGAATGATATCTCTTTCCTTGCAGGTATGATGGCCTTTATGACCATTTTCGGTTTCAAGAAGAAACAGCAATGGGCACCAAATATGTTAGTTATAACAACTATCATGCTATTACAATCTGCATTCTGGCAGATGATCCCATCAATGGACGCGGGAATTATGCCTCCAGCCTATTTGATACTTTTCGTACCTGCATTAATCTCATATGTAATTGTTGCTAAATATGTGGTTAAAGCCTCATGGAGCAGAGTAATTGTTTCAATGTTTACTGGTATGGCCATGATAACTGCAATAATAAATGGAACCTCATCTCTAAATATGTTCATGAAGACAGGTGGTACAATTAGTTCAGATAAATTGGCATTTCCAGATCTTAACATTCCTGCTCATTTGGATACTCTTGGTGATCCCATGTTCCAGATCACCATGAGACTTAACTGGATTCCTGGAATCATCTTCGGTTTGATCACATTCAGTGTTCTTATGAAACCTAGGGAGATTACCAGATTATTGGCCATTGCCGCATCTATCATGGTACTGATCACTGGTATTCCAATGTCTGTTATTTTCACTATTCAGAAAGGTGAACTAAGCATGATGAGCTATGCACCTATGATCGTAACCGTTATCCTTGCCATGGTACTTAAGCCAAGCGTTTGGAAGAAACTGGTTGATCCAATAGATATGTGAAAAAGCAGAATAATATAATCAAACTATATCAAATAGACATGTTAAACTCTCAGATTGATCCAATTAGTCTGGGAGTTATATTTTTCCTCAATATAAATAATTATTATTTTAAATTTTTGAATATTTGAATTATTAATTAATGCAAGAATAGATCATTAATTGAAATTTTATATTTTTTGCTTATTTTCAAATGTCAAAATCTCTTTGTTTAAATGATTATGAAATAGCAAATTGTTGATGACAGCTGTTTCTCCGGAGATCCATGACAAGTTCGAAAAATTGTATAATCCAAGATCTATAGCCATAGTTGGAATATCAAGGAGGGCAATATCGCTTGGAAGGATGCTATTAAACAATTTAATCGATTATGGGTATGATGCCTCAAAAATATATCTGGTGAATCCAGGTGCTGATGAGATTGGTGGAATCAAATGCTATCCAAGTCTAGAGAAGATTCCAGATCAGGTTGACATGGTGGTGTCCCTGGTTTCAAGAGATTTTGTGAAATTATTGATGGTTGAGGCAGGAGAAAAAGGTGTCAATTCAATGATTATTATCACTTCAGGGTTCAGAGAAGTTGGTGAAGTTGGTGCCTTGCTGGAGGAAAAAATAGGATATCTTGCAAAACAGAACAATATAACAGTAATAGGTCCAAATTCAATGGGAATACTCAATGGACAGGCAAATCTTCATGTAACATTCTCCCCCATTGCCCCCAAGCCGGGTAATCTGGCATTTTTATCCCAATCAGGTGCACTTGGTGCGGTGATGATGTCATATGCCAATGTTACTAATATGGGATTCTCTAAGTTTATCTCCCTTGGAAATAAGATGGATGTGGATGAGTTTGATGCAATCCAATACTTGGCGACGGATGAATCAACAAACGTGATCATGTTATATCTAGAATCTTTCAGTCAACCAAGGAAATTCTACAAGTATTGCAAAACAATTACTAAAAGCAAACCTGTTATTGCTGTTAAGAGTGGCAGAACTGATAGGGGTGCAAAGGCTGCAGTCTCACATACAGGTGCACTTGCTAGTACAGATGTGATAATTGATGCAGCAATGAAAAGCTCAGGAGTAATCAGGGCTGATTCGATGCAGGAAATGTTTGATACGGCACATGCACTTAACAAACTGAAAAATGTCCTACCTGAGGGTAGACGTGTGGCAGTAGTCTCCAATGCAGGAGGACCAGGTACAATTGCCACTGATGCAGTTATCAAAGCAGGATTCATTGTAGATGATTTTTCTGGAAAAACCAAATCAGCACTCGATGAATTCTTACCAGTAGAAGCATCCACTACAAATCCGGTTGATGTTTTACCATCTTCTGGACCTACAGGGTATGCTAAATCGATTGAGATCATGATCCAAGATCCCAATATTGATATTGTTTTGGTGGTGTTCCTTCCACCTGTCATTGTGGGAATTGATAAGATGCTAAGAGGAGTCAATGAGGTTGCCA
>DAOUUM010000181.1 GCA_030668165.1 Candidatus Heimdallarchaeota archaeon | reverse complement strand
ACAGGAATCGGTCTTGCGATTGTGAAAAAAGGAGTTGAACGACTGTATGGATATTGTGGTGTGGAGTCAAAGATTGGAGAATTTAGTCGATTTTGGATAGAATTACCAATATGAAAAATCGAATGCAATCATATTACCATTTCACTTATTTTGTATTGCCAATATTTCACTACTGCTTATTCTTACTAATTTATTGTTACTACCTTGAGCGGATATTGGCTTAGGATTATTATAGTATTTTTCCTCTGTGTTTTTCACATACCCTGGTTATCATATCAAGATATCGATGTACATAGTAAACAAGTAAGAATATAAAAAGATGGAGAAGTGAAAGTGATAAATAAGTGGATTAGCAATGTATAGATGTTTTTTAATTAACCTCAAAAATTACAAATAACCACAATTTCGTAGATTGGATTATAAATAAAAAAATACCAATTAATTCTGTGAATTCATTTGAGGAGTTGCTGGAAAAGGGAAAACATGATGAACTCTTAAAACTAGCAAACCAGCATTTGAACACTTTGGAGGGTAAGTTCAACAAAATAAGGGCTCTGAGAATTATTGGCGAAGTAGATGATGCAATGGAACTTCTAAATGAATACAGGATGGATTTTGAGAAAGAAGATTCCAAATGGTTGTTCAAATTCTTGTATGAAGAAGGTATGCTGCAATTATCCAAAGGAAAACTAGATGAGGCACAAGCGTCTGCAGATCGTTTAGCAAAAAATCAACAACATATGGATTCCATTGATTTATCAAATTATCTTAGTCTGGTGGGAGTTATTCACTCTCGAAAAGGTGAGTTAGATGCTGCCATGGATTACCATCAAAGGAGCCTAAAGTTAAGAGAGGAAATTGGCAATCCTCTAGATACCGCGCAGATATTAAACCATATTGGAATAATTTACTTTAAAAAAGGCGAGTTGGATACAGCAATGGATTACTATCAAAGGAGCCTCAAGATAATAGAGGAAATTGGCAATCCGATTAAAATCTCGATGGTATTAAATAATATAGGACTTATTTACTGGAATAAAGGTAAGCTAGATGCTGCCATGGATTACCATCAAAGGAGCCTAAAGTTAAGAGAGGAAATTGGCAATCCTCCAGAGATAGCAACTTCATTAAACAATATTGGGATTATTTACTCTCAAAAAGGTGAACTGGACACCTCACTTGATTATCACCGAAGGAGCCTGAAGTTAAAAGAGGAAATTGGTAATACTCTAGAGATAGCCGTTTCATTAAATAATATAGGAGAAATTTACTCGAAAAAAGACGAGTCGGATACCGCAATGGATTACTATCAAAGGAGTCTCAAGATCAGAGAGGAAATTGGCAATCCATTATGGATAGCATATGTATTACAACGCATAGCTACCCTTTTTCTTGATGAACAAAAGGCAGATCAGGCTGAATCCTACCTTACCCGTTTAGAGAAACTGTCAAAAGAGAATGATAACAAAAAAATAGAACTGTTTTATCAATACACCAGGGCAAGATATCTCAAAACATCAGTTAGAAATCGTGATAAGGTTGAAGCCGAGAAAATACTGGCGAAGATAAGCAAAGAAAATGATTTTGATTTTGATATACTCATCCCATCACTTGTGCATCTCATTGAGTTATTAATTATAGAATATCAAACCTATAGAGAAGATGAAGTTCTGCAGGAGATACAGGCTCATATCGATCGTTTATTTGAAGTGGCTCAGGATCAGCACCTGTTTATCACTCAGGTGAATGTCTTGATCTTGAAAGCGAAGTTAGCAGTGGTCAATAAGAACTTTGATGAGTCAATTAAACTCTATGATCTGGCCATTTCTACTGCAGAGAATAAACGCCTCACAAAGTACATAGAATATGCAAAATCAGAGAAAGATGATTTTATGAATGATATTGTAGAGATGCAGAAAAGCATAAAATTAAGTAATGTATCCCAAATAATTCAAGAAGTCCAGCTAATTAAATATGTCAAAAAAGCTCATAAAGTACTGCTTAAACCATGGGATGGAGAAGAATTTATTAATGAGATTGAAAACCAACCTGAAAATTACTCCTCTGGAGCAGCTCTAACAGATCTTTATCAAAAAGTGGTTGATCGAACTCTGGAATTGCAGATAACAAATCAAGAGTTATCAGATTTTACAATGTCTGTTACTCACGATTTAAGAGCACCATTAAGAGCTATGCAAGGCTTTTCGTCTGCATTGAAAGAAGATTATGGAGATAAGATAGATGCTTCTGGAATTGAAATGATCAAGAGAATCAGTCAAGCTGCAGATAAGATGGACTCAATGATCAGAGATTTATTAATTCATAGTAAAATAAATCAACAAGACATTAAAATTACAAAAATAAATTTAGAGGATTGTTTAAATCAAATAATTAAAGAATACTCGAATGTTATTGACCAAAATAAAATTGAGGTCATATTTGATCTACCATCTCGGTACGTACATGGTAATAGGTTAATTATTGAAAAGATCCTAAATAATTTATTAGGGAATGCTGTAAAATTTACTGCTCAAAATAGATCTCCACTAGTCAAGGTCTGGACTGAAACAAGAGGATCCATGGTCCGTCTTAATATTGAGGACAATGGGATAGGTATAGAAGAACAATATTTTGATAAAATCTTCGAAGTTTTCGAAAGATTACATCGAGAAGATGAATTTCCAGGTACAGGAATCGGTCTTGCGATTGTGAAAAAAGGAGTTGAACGACTGTATGGATATTGTGGTGTGGAGTCAAAGATTGGAGAATTTAGTCGATTTTGGATAGAATTACCAATATGAAAAATCGAATGCATCTGCTCACTCTTAAGATGAGCTGAGGTTCGCAAGTGGAAGCAGCACATACACCATCACAAATGAGAATTTGGTTACACTTTACTACAATCATTTTGATGGATTTATTGTTAACTACCTTGACAGGTTATTAGATTAGGATTATTATAGTATTTTTCCTCTGTGGTTTTCACATACTCTGGTTATCATATCAAGATATCGATTTTCCTTTCGGTAAAAAAATGTCCAGTTATTGATAAAATGTGTATCTTCTACGCAAATGTAACAGGGTTTTGTTAGATTACTGAATTCAATTCTTCGATTGGCAAATTTCATTAAATTATTTTCAAATTGTTTTTTTTCAATTTTCCACTTCTGCACTAATTCTTTACCATAAACTGATTCTGAGGGTTTTGATCCGCTGATGTACACGATAAAATACCAAATTATGAGATCACATAGTTTCAATATTTTATTAGGAGGCACTTTATTGTATCCGATTAGTTTAATCCGATAATAGCTATCATCCTCCTCAAATTTCAACCTCACATGCAAGGATAGATCCGCGGATACAAGGTATTTTTCCTTGATTTTTGTAAAAGAAATAGCCAGTTCCTTAAATAAGTTTAAGATGGTTTTTGGACCACTAGATTCAAATTTTTGGAACTGGATGTTCAAACTAGAAGACTGTACCTTCAATATAGATTCGCCTACAACACCATTAAAACTATGGGCTATGAGATTGAAAAATTCTATTGGATGAACTTCAATTTTGCAGGCTGGTCTATGCATAGTCCTCATTAATTATATATGCTCATCGAGATATATATAGCTTATAACGCTTATTTATAAGTGAACCAATAATCAAAAATATCGATTTATTCAATGAAGAATGTATGAGCCCGGATTATTCACCCACAATTCCCAAATCTAGAAGTGAGTGGGTTTCACTTGATTGGCAATGGGCTCAAAAGGCTGTTGGTCGTCTTTTCCATGTTTTTGATTACACAATATTTGAGGAGGCCAGACTGGATAAATCCAAAAGGGCAGATATTGTAGTTACTAAGAATAAGAGTAATAAAGTAATATTTGGTATAATAGAAATTAAAACATATGATAAGGCATCACGATCACTGCAGGACAAAGCCATGATACAGGCATGTGGCTATCTATCCTCACTCTATAATCAGGTGATACAAAACAAAAGATGGAAGAACAAATCAATCCAATTCTTTATTGGAGTAGTTTTTACCAAGGATTATCCTGTTACTCTGTATTATCCTAAAATTGAGAATTATAAGATCTATTTACCAAAAGAATTGTATGAAAACCACAGGATAGATGTTATTGCAGATATTCCTGAAAATTTTAGAAAAGAAATGTTAAAGAGAAACCTATTGGATTTGGGTTCTAAAAAATTAAGCGAGTTTTTCAGTTGATATTATTCTTGGTTCAACAATGAAGTTCCTTCAATAGATTTTGCGTCCCCATTGATTTATATAAGAATTCATGGAAAAGTATTAATATTCAATGAGCCATTAATTAATTATGCAAACAAGATTATCCAAGAATGGAATGATCACCCTCCCTGCAAAGATAAGAAAGGAGAACAATATAGAGGTTGGTGATGAGATTTCATTTATCAAAAGTGAAGATGGTTGGATATTGATTCCAGTAAAAAACCCACTTGATCTAATTAGGGATGATGAGATGGAATTGGCACTGAAAGCAATTTCAAGCCTTAAACAGGATCATTTGGAGGAGAGATAGACCATCAAGAAATATTTGTTTGATACAGGTGCCATCACACTCTTCTATGCTAATCACAAGGAGGTAGTAGAGATATATCACAAAGTACAATCGCAACATGCCAAGGGGATTGTACCTAAACTGATCCTATCAGAGTATTTCTATAAAACATGGCAGATTTTCGGGAGACAAGCAGCAGAATTGAGAACGAATGCTTTCAGAAATTCGAATGTTGAGGTGTGTGAAATGGCAGATGAGGATATATTTAATGCAGGAAAATACAAGGTGAAAAATTCTGCTCTTTCCATCGCAGATTGCATTGCTATTGCCTGTGCAAAAAGAGAGGGAGCTACAATTCTAACAACTGAATCTGAGATGAAAAAAGTTAAGCAGGTTAAGGTCAAGAAACTGGATTACTAAGACAATATGTGAAATTACAAAAAGAACTTTTTAAAGAAATTAATTGGATCAACGTTCTAAAATAAAATTAGCGATTTTTTCAGTTGATATTATTCTTGATATACACCTGAAATGAATTCTAGTACTGATTTTTCTAGTTGAATCGGGGTAGCAGTTCTCATCATGGCTATTGCATCGGTTAATTTTCCTTCAGAATGAGACCTAATCTCAATAACTGGATCTCCCTTATTCAATTGTTCACCTCTATCAACATGAAGTATGACTCCAGCCATTTTATCTACGGGTGCACCTGCTGCCCTGGCCATCATACCAATATTATATGAATCAATTGAATGAACGATATCTCCCTTCTCGGCATAGATAATATGTGAGTAGGGTGCTTCGGTGATTGTTTCAGAGGTTACCTTTGGATCACCTCCTTGGGCATCCACAATTTCTCTGAATTTGTTTAGAGCTCTACCGCTCTCCAATATTTCTTGGGCAAGAGCATAACCATTACCCCTATCCGATAGCTTGACATTCTCAAACATCAATCCTGCAATACTAAGAGCTTTTCTCATGAGCGACATACTTGAAGGCTTATTCTCCAGTATCATTAAAACCTCAGTCATTTCCAAAGAAGGACCAATCATCGATCCTATTGGTTTGTCACCAGGAGATATCACAGCATCTACGCTGATACCAAGTTTATTCCCAATGGAAGAAAAATCATATGCCAGTTGCCTTGCAACTTGACGGTTGGCCAGTTTGGATCCCTTACCAGTTGGTAAATCAATCAGTACATAATCTGCACCAGCTGCCTTCTTCTTTGCCAATATTGATGCAATCATCATTGGTCTTGGATCAATTTTTACCTGTTTAACTGCTGCCAGGAATTTATCAGCAACATTTCCAAGTCCCACAGTTTCTCCATTTACCATTGCTCCATTTGTCCTCTCGACCACCTCAACAGTTTCTTCAAAGGTGAGATCTGTATTCATAACCACCTCTAATGCATCAACTGTTCCAGCTGGACTGGTGATTGCTCTTGTGGATACTTTGGGGATGGTAAGACCCGCTGCTGCAATTATTGGAACCATTAGTGGTGTGATCCTATTACCCGCAATACCACCTATTGAATGCTTATCAACAACTGTTTTTCCTTTGTGAACCATCTTCTTGGAATGATTGAGAATGGACTGTGCTACTGAGGTAATCTCGGATTCATGCATCCCATTAATTTCAACTGCTGCTCCAAATGCTGCGGTATGAGCATTTGTTAACAAACCCATATTAAGTGAACTCATAAAAGTCTCAATTTCTGCAGAAGTTAGGGTACGTTTATCCATTTT
>DAOUUM010000260.1 GCA_030668165.1 Candidatus Heimdallarchaeota archaeon | reverse complement strand
TTTTGCTATTTTTATAAAAGTAATTTGCACCAAATTCAGAATTTTTCATAATTAGTAATCCAAATACCAGATCGTGATTAATTTACAAATTGTATTTTTGAAATTGACACAATTTTTACTCTACTCATTATGAATCTTGAAGGACTTGATCATTGCAAGATCTACTTTTAGGATATGATTCACTAGCCATCTGGTAATTATTTTATTAAGATTGATTATATTGGCGAAATCACGTATATTTATTCAAACCTTTTATCTGATACCTGTTTTTTCTTATTCTCAGTCCTTCCCTCAATCCATCCATTCTTCACATCGGTCCGGATATCAAATCTTGAAATATATGGTTTAATATCCAAAAGAGGAGTCCCATCCATTATGTCCACATCATTGATATACAAGATATTATCCTCAATCTTCTCCAATCGAACTACCGATAATCCTATTCCATTGGGCCTGACTGGACTTCTAATGGCAAATACTCCAAGGTCCAGATCCCGCATAAACGGTTTGGTAACTAATTTATTGCTTTTCATCAGATGAAAATGATATATCAGATAGATATGTGAGAACTCATCAAGTCCCAACAGAGCGTCAGTATATTCTTTTTTGATCTCAACTGTTCCCTTGGATCCATCCGCAAAGGCTGATTGTATGGGCATACCATCTTTTGATGTGTAATCAGAATGTACTTTACCAATTGGTGAATAAGTGATTTCATTCATCCTTGATTTCTCAAAATTTATTGATTAATAATTATTCTTCTTGTGAGCTAATCTCTTAGTATCGAATTTGTATTATCCAAGCAGATTATGGGGTGATTTGATCCTGTGGTCTATTACCAGGTGCATCCCAGTTCATATCCCTGACTCTCATCAGGGGTTTTACAGTCATATCATTCTCTACAAGAATCTGACAGGATAATCTACCCTTGTCAAATCCCTTGTCAATTTCTGCCTGGGTTTTTGTGGCAGGTTCTCCAGTCGAGATTTCACAGGCACAGGTGGTGCATTTTCCATACCCTCCACATCTGTGTGATATATCAATTCCAGCATCTTCAAGTGCTAATACAAGTTTAACACCATGTGCAGCCTCGATTGTCTTATCTCCTTCTTCTAAATTTACCGTAATTGTTGGCATATGAGATTATTAAAGTTAATTGTATTTATACTATGAGATCTAAAAAACTTACCTACTCCTCTTCCCAGTACAGATTCCCCTTCGCCATGGAGGTCGGGCATTTCAAATAAAGTCTGCAAGTGCAATAATTGAAACTAAATTTCTTTGATTTTATCGGTTACAAGTTTATACAGCTCAAGAGACATTCTGAATGGGGTATGTATGGCAAGCTGATCAACTAACAGTATAGCTTCTGATTTTGTAATTAATGAATTTAATATTGCATCTAAAATTATTCCCAGAGTACCTGATACCTGAAATCCAAAGGATTTGGCTATGGCCCTCGCACTTTTATCATCAACAAATAGAATCAATTCCTCTTCTTGTTCAATGGCCAAGTTGATTATACTTGCCTCTCCTAGATGTATATTATGTAATTTTTGAAGTTGTGTCATTATTCTTCTATTTTTGACCTCTTCAATCTTTATCCAGATCTGAAATGCCTCATGAAGTGCCACATATTCAGGCGTGGTTTTGTTTAGCACCTCATTTTTAACCTCTGGAGTTGTTTTTATGTTTGGATAGAGATTTTTTGCTAGATCCAGTTTTCCAAGTTTTGCGAGATAGATTAATGGAGTTGCATTAACTATTCTCAGCATGTGTTTTCCTCATCAAATCAAAATCTTCTAGAAATGCCTTTTCATTGTAGATCTCTATGTTTCGATTATATAATTCTTCAAGCATCTTATACAAGGAAATTTTTGCTATCTGAGCAGCCTTCCATGCACTCATATTCCCTGCCTTCACCTCATCACATGTAATATCTATGATTTTCTCTTGCAGAGAATTAGCGAGTAACTGTCGTACAATTGCAGATTTATCTTGGTGTTTCAGTTTGTTCATTACGAATTGTAATTGTTCATCAATTGCCTCATCTAATCGTACAGAAAGTACAGACATATGTATACTATGTCATATCTGGTAAATAAATGTGTTTGAAGAGTAAGGGATATTTACACAATAGTTAATTTTTTAATTTAAGAGCTGCGATATTCAAATCAAGTTTGATATCATATATTGCCTTGTGAAATTTGTAGCCCATTCTCTCATTTATAGAACGCATAGGTGCATTTTCATCTGCATTTCCAGTTGAAATATAAGAAATATTTGGATATTTTTCTTTGATATAAAAGGCCATATCTGCTTTTAACCACTTCCCAAGCCCACGACCCCTATATTTATTCAAAACACCTGTAGTATCCTGTCTAACCACATACGATTCAGATTTACCACATCGGATACAAGTACAACTAGACATCTTTCCGTCTTTTTCTCTACTAATTTTATAAATTAAATCAAACCCTAGATTCTTCCAGTGCTCTTCATAACGTTTATGCATTTTAGGAGTCCAGTTTTCCCTATTTTCCAAATCTCCTTGTGGAACTTCAAAATTTTCAATTGTATGTAGTAAGGCAGCAAATTCTTCAAGAATATCATCTGGGGTATTTTGGAAAGTTTCAATTCTTACACCTTCCGTTTTAGATTGACCCTCTTTCCTCCAACTGTCCATTAGATCCCAATCAATATCTGAAAGTTTTACTCTATTCTCAGATTCTGTCAATGCAACAACCCCACCAAAAGCTTTTGCAAAAGCTAATCCTACTTCTGTTTTAATTTCGGTTTCAATGAGAGTTTTCTTATATTCCAAACCAGTATTGATTATTTCTCGAAGCAAATCCTTACCAATTCCTTGTCTTCGATATTCCTTGTCTATACTCAAGTTGGCAGTCATAACATGATCGCTAACTATGGAGTTTCCTATTGAAAACCGTAATTCCCCTGATCCAATCACTTCTTCTTGTCCATTGAAAACAAACCAATTTGAAGTAAATCTATTTTCAATATTTGCAATTTGTTTATTTTTTTGTATAATATATTCTTTTAGTGGAACAGGATCATCCGGTGAGATTTCTTGTATTATTTTGGATTTAAACAGATAATACTTATTCCAGACATCATCAGATAAGTTATTTACATTTATGTTTTCGATTCTATACTTCATAGTATGTTTTTTGGCGTTATTAATTTTAAATTTATTCTGATTGTGCTCAATCAGATAAACTCTATCTAATGTTTTTATTCCAGTTAATTTTTCAAGTAACGTATTTTTGTGACTAGAGTTTATATTCTTTTGTTACTTAGATTAATATATTTAATATATCTTGCTTATTCCTCTTCTTCCGAATACGGCTTTCCTATCGCTTTGGGAGGCCTCGCCTTTCCAATAAAGCCTGCAAGTGCTATAATTACGGGATAAAGTGAATAAATATTAATTGACTAATGATTTTTTGAATGCTTTTCTTGCCAGTAACATTCCTGATACTGCAAAAAGAATTATCACTGTAAAAGATAACCAGATATCTATCGTGCTGCCACTCGTTCCAATATTATCATTTGTAAATAATAGCTCTCGTAATCCACTAATAAGATATGTTGTGGGGTTACCATAGGCCATAACCTTCATCCAATTTGGCATTACCTCAATTGGGTACAAAGCATTGCTAGCAAAGAGCAAGGGGAGATTCAGCAGGAAAATCAACATATGATAAGCCTCAGGAGTATCCGTAACAGATGCAATAGCGAGTGCAATACCTGCAAAACCCAAACCAAATCCTATTATCAGCAATACTGCCCCAATTAATTGTAGGGGATTACTTGAAATTTTAGCACCCATCAAGAGACTCACCAGGAAAATTACCACTGCTTGGATAAGACTTTTGACAACAACGGTCAATGCATTAGCTGCAAGTATACTCATGCGAGAAATAGGTGCTGCGAGATATTCCTTGACTGTCCCCTCTCTACGTTCATTCAACCAACCTGAACCACCTGCAATTGCACCACTCAAAGCACTCAATGCAATAATCCCTGGTGCCATGAATGCGATATATGAATATTCAGCTGAAGATCCCTCAAGTGAGGTGAACATACTCTTCATACCAACTCCAAATAATACCACCCATAATATCGGTTGGATCATCATTCCTACAATTTCTTCTGACTGTGCTAGCATTTTACGCATATGTTTATGCCAAATTGTGTAAGTGGCCATCATTTTGAAAGCACCTCTTTTGATACATCTCTCAGAGAACGACCCGTATATCTGAAAAATACCTCATTTAAATTGGGTTTAGTTATTGAAACCTCCTCTACATGAAAACTAATTTCATTTGCTAGTGAGATCAGATCGGCTAATCTGCGATTGCCATTATCAACTCCAATCTGAATATCTATTTCACCTTGATTTACAACCTCAACACAGGATAACTCCTCAATTTGTTGAATAAATTGATCTTTGTTACCCTGGCCAATTATCCGAATGACATCAGCACCCATTTCATTAATGAGTTCCTGAGGTGTGCCTTCTACGACTATTCTGCCATTGTCAATAATTGCCACCCTATCAGCCAGTTGTTCTGCCTCATCCATGTAGTGAGTGGTCAGTAATATAGTCATACCTTTTTCTTTTTTCAACTTTAGAATATACTGCCAGATGAGATCACGAGTTTGTGGGTCAAGACCCAGCGTCGGTTCATCCAGGAAAAGAATACTCGGGGTTGTCATAAGTGCTCTGATCAGTTCTAACCTGCGTTTCATTCCTCCTGAATATTTTCTGACCTTACGGTCTGCTGCTTCTTCAAGTTCAACCAATTCCAAAAGTTCAGTGATTTTACTCTCCCGTTCTTCTTTAGTCATCCTGTATAAACGACCATGATAATCTAGGACCTGTCTTCCTGTTATATCCAAGTCCAATACCATTTCTTGAAATGTGACACCAATATTTTTACGAACATCCAT
>DAOUUM010000480.1 GCA_030668165.1 Candidatus Heimdallarchaeota archaeon | reverse complement strand
TCTTGGTTGATTCTACATCGAGTGAAAGGCCATTAAAATCTCGGCCACATCAGCTGAATATCCCTTGGAAATATTAAATTTCTGTCTTAATTTATAGTCTCCTTCCTTGTTCTTCTGCCAGCCATACATTCTCAACTGCTTCTTATCTCCAACTTCAACAAGTAGGATTGCTTTTAACCACTGCCCTGTTTTGGCAAGGGTTTTACCTCGAATGATCTTTATACCATCACCTACTGGGAATTTTTCTTCTGTTTGGGGAAGTAAATCTTCAATATTCATATAGTAACCCAATTACAATAACGTTAAAAAAAATATTGATCATGATAAAATAAAAATGATAAATAAATCATAGATAGGTTAATTCCAATGCTTTTTCCAAAGATTCTGTCAGATCTACCACATCAGTGTCCTGCCAGATTGATGGATCAAGTAGTTGATCGGGTGCTGTAGGAAGATCATATCTCAATATATATCTTAATACATTCTTTTGAGATGCCAGTGCACTCTCCCATTCATTCATATTAATTGCCTTTTTAGCATCTTCAAGTTCTGGCCATCTGACCTCGATACCGAGTTGATCATATGCCTCCTGTATCAGGTACATTATCGCCATGACCTTTGTCCCGTCCGCAGGTACCAGCAATTCTGGAAAATCTTTTCTTCTGTGTGAAATTGCTTGTCCCGTCTGAATACATCTTTTAGCTGATTCAAGAAACTTGAGATTATCATAATAGGCATTTTTAGCCCATTGTTTTACAGGTTCCACACTCTGAAAATTCATTAAATTAACAGAATCCGGACTCCAACTCCAATTTTGCGTGATTGAGATGTACTGTCCAATAAAATTATCCTTATCAAATATTATGGTTGAATCAACCAGTCCTTTGATGATAAGAGATATTTTATGAATTTGATTCAAATCCTCTGGTGCTGTGGTTAAGAAATTCACAAATGAATCAGTGTCATACTGCCAGATATCAAGTGTGAAATGTCTCATTTCCTCGTGGTAATTATGTATGTCAACCAGTTGGAATTGTTTGATTATTATGATATCAATATCATTGACATCAGTTCCATCCCCCCTGGCCCATGACCCGGTGAGTAGAACACTCTGGGTATCTTCATCAACAAGCTTTTCCATACAGAATTGCTTAACTATTTCCAATACCATCTCATATAAGTGCGAAATTGTACCACATTTTAGTATTATGCTCAACCGTAAAATTATTGAATGTATTCATTGGGGCACAATAAATATGAACTAGGAACCAATCATTAGAAATAGACCCAGATAAGCAATTAGGGTGATCCCAACAGGAAGGGGTAGGGCTGGTAGGGGTGATATCTTGGTAAGCAAATAATTGGTTAAGATTGCTCCTATTGACAGTGTAAGGGCCACAATCGTCATTCCAGATAGATTCCAGAGAATCAGAGCTTGATATAATAGAATTGAGTAGAACATGGGATCTCCCACTCCCAGTAAGGTACTGTTTCTCAACACCAGAACCGGGGTTCCTTGTCCAAATACTTCCTTGATCTGGTATTCAAATGATACTCGATCGAGAACTAAGGGGTGATCTATTTTTTGTGGTTTTCCAATGATTTTGGATAATGGTCCCCTGAATACAGAGTATATATCGTATATAGAGAGTAAAATAGCAAAAAATACCACTGCACCCAGTTCCAGTTGGATACTTACCAATCTGCCAATGAGGATGGATGTAAGAATTATTCCGTAATTTCTAATACTGATTGAGAATTTCCCGGTTGAATATACAATGAAAAATCTGATAAGAAAATAAATGCTCAGCAAGAGAAATAATACAAATACAAGTCCATTCAAAATATTATTATCTGCAAATTGAGTCGAAATCTGAAAAATAATTTCCATTATCAGATACAATTGTGAAAAAGTGAGTATCGTTGCATATAGGTATCTGATACCTTTGTTTGATAATTTGGTAAAAATAAGTATCATAATAATTGAACTGAGAACAAGCCCAAGTAACATATAAATAATGAATGTATCTCCCAGGGGGATCTCATCTCCAGAAATATCTTCATTTAGTACAATAGAATCCAACAGGAGGTGCAATAATACCAGACCTGCAGTGATATAGACAATTGGCAATACCACTGGATAATGAAACTTTATTTTTTCCGAAGAGTTCAAAGGATCAGTCCCACATCATCAAAATGTAATGCACCAATATAAAGGAAGATGAATGCTATCATCTGTACAACATGAAATAAATCATTATGATTGAAATGTTTGTGTAGAGACAAACCTTTTGCCTGTATTCCCGCCCCAATGAAGGCTAGGAAGATCCCAACTATGATATACACCGAACTTGGGTCGTGTACACTGATCAGGGTTACAATTTTGATTATCAATAATAGTAACATCGAGGGGACATAATACATTATAACATATATAAATTCTGGTTGTTTGATTATCCACAGAGTGTAGATCACAAAGGTTAAAATCGATAATCCCACAATAATATAATAAATTGTTGAATTTGCCTCTGTGATTGAGG
>DAOUUM010000328.1 GCA_030668165.1 Candidatus Heimdallarchaeota archaeon | reverse complement strand
TAAAATTTGCAAAATAGTCCAGAGTTCTCATGAGGTCTTGGTATCTGTTTCCTGTCCTTTATTTCTGATTTGAATATTTTAAGCTTTAGTGGCCATTTACTGGGGTCATCGGGATCTGCTAGAATATCCAGTAATCTTAACTGTGCCATATTTAGATTTGATAATTCTATCTATAAAATATGTTTGCTAGTTCTTATTTGTTCTTTACTTATTTAATATTTGAATTTGTATTTAATTATTATTTCTTAATTTTTCTTAGTATTGGTATAGCAATCAATGGAACAAAGAAGAAGAGCAGACTTATTGGAGATTCATCCACCGTTGGAATTTCAGGTTGTTCTGCACCCACATAGAAATAGTAATCAAAGGTATTAGAATTATCTGATTCATCTATTGCTGTAATTGATAATATATACCAGTGAAGACTTGTATTTCCGAGAAGAGACCCATCTATGGTGACTATCAATTTCAGCTCACTTGGGTTATAGGAGTAGGTCAAGAGATCATAAGTTGAACCATCTAGCGTGATTGTGATATCAGTTTTGCTGAGTTCACTGATCAAATCATAAACATTGAAGGGAATGAATGCTTTTTGATTAGCTGGAAAACCTGTGAAATTTGGATTTTCAGCAAATGTTTCAACTACTGGACCCTGGGTATCAACTGAAAATTCCCAAGCTGCATAATTATCACCGGAGACTACCTGAAATCTGTGAAATCCGTCTGTTTCTGCAGTATATGTGAATTCATAAATTCCATCTCCTAGATCGGTAGCCGTAAATGTAGTTGCATTCACTAAATTATTTCCAAGAAGTTGAACTTCTGGATGCGCAAATGGACTACCATCCTTCAATGCCTGATATTTACCGGTAATGGTATTTCCATCAATATCAGATGATATGAATTTGATTTGTTCATCTTCTAGGAACCATTTAAACATATTATCAGCAAATTGCCTATTAGTATCACCAACAGAATATCCACCACTAATTCCAGATGAATCCATCCAAAAATTAGTACTGGTTACAAGGACTCTTCCACCACCAATTACATCATTGATAGCTGTGGAGATTCCTGCTTTATCATATCCAATTGCTTTTGCATCACCGCTCACCTCTAAATAGTTACCAAAATGGGTGATCCTATTGACCGAACCACTTGGGGAAGAGAAATTATACAAACTTGCGATACCAGGAGCTGATGGATAAACTATGGGTGTGGTGGATGCACTTATACCGAATTCAGATAACAGATGATTAATCCCACTAGCATTAAGACCAGCCTGGATAGTACCTCCAGTTATTTCGCTCTCAAATTCAGTCAATCCATTGAAATCAACAAGATAAGAACCTCCTGCATCCACCCAATTAACAATAGCTGTAATTTCATCGTCGTATAATGGGTTTACTGACCCTATTTCATCAATATCTTCAAGATCGAGCGCATCTGGCATCCATAAAATATCATAATCTTCCAAAACAGATGAAGTAATTCTATCATTATAAACCTCCACCCAAATTCCATTATCTTTGGCCAAACTTACAGTCAGAGCAGTATTTGGACCTGCAAGACCATCCTGCCCCTGTAGATCCCAATTTGTGTGACCTAGATCCATGAGCATAAAGGCTTTGGCTTTATCTCCAACTTTTACTGTAAAACTAACAGCTACCTCACTTGTTCCCAAGCTAACAATAACCTGACCAGAATATGACCCTTCTGAAATTCCATTGGTATCAAGTTCTATTTCAATAGGTTGTGAGTATACACCTGCCTCTAAATTTGAACTATCAAAGGATGCAAAAGATACAAAATCACCGGTAAATGCAACATTTACCTCATCTGGATGACTTGTTATTAATGTTAATGGAATTGTGGTGGTAATATCTTGGAACACATCCAAGGTGTATTTTGATATAAAACTTGGATTGTGGGGAGTAACTTCAAGCATCATAGGCATGCCTTTGCTATCAGTATCTGCATTAAGTATTAATGACCAAGTATTATTCAAATCAACTATTCCCTGTCCTTGGGTCATCTCATTTAATCCTATGGAACTAGCTCCACTCATCAGGGCTGCTTTGATGACACCTGGATTGTATGGAATGTCATTTGCATCCATAGCAGAGATTAGAGTTGCAACAGCACCAGCAGTCAAAGGTGACGAGAAGGATGTTCCAGAGATTTCACCATATGTACCATCAAGCAGTGTGGTTACAACTTGTACAGCAGGAGCAAGCACATCTGGTTTATACAGTAAACCAGGAATTGGACCAGTTGACGAAGATGAAAACATATTTTGGTTATAGTCTATACCTCCAACCGATATCCCACTGATTGCATTTCCAGGAGATCCATTTGCAGTTGTGAAGGACCCAGGACCTTCATTTCCAGCTGATCCAACTAATGTAATGTTTACCGAGTTCAGAACACGAATAATTGGATCAAATGAGGGACCACCACCACCCCAGGAGGTATTGACTACTTTGATTGTATCATTGTTTTCAACAATCCATTCAAATCCACCCAGAAAATTTGCCCAGAGACCACTCTCTCCGACACATCCCATCTCAACAGAAACTAACTCTGCACCAAAGGCCATACCACGATTGTCTAGATTTACATTTCCACTGAAATCCTCACCAGAACCAGCAATAGTACCTGCAACAGGGGTTCCATGGTCTTTACAGGCGGCGTAAGAGTAACCTAGATAGTATGTAGCATCATATGTATCAATCACCTTGTCTTTCAAACCTGGATGATTCTCATTGATACCATTGTCATAAACTGCGACCACAACACCAGTACCATTGTAACCAGCATCCCACAGGGGTTCCACATTCATGATTTGTTCGTCATTCCCGTCAAGGGCAATGGCTGAATCTGAGTGTATGGTTACAGGTTCTGGAATTCGTGCTTCGCTGAACAGAGCTGCATCAAATACTTGATCTGGATAAGTAAGATCAAGTAAATATTTATCACCTGGATATGCATTGAATCCAATAGCCCTTAAACTATCAAATTCAGTAATAACATCTAAATTATCTAACAGTATGTCATACTGAGCATAATCCTTGGCGAAAATTACATATTCACGTTCCATCTCAGGAACTGAGTATGTCGGAGACTGATATACCTCGCGACTTACAAAATCATTTATCTCAATGCTGGAATCATTATCAATATGATTTGCTGATCCAGTATTTACTGAAGATAGAAACATGAATATCATGATTATTGTAATAACATAATTAGTTTTCTTCATTTTTTCACTTCTAACTAGTATGACTTACCTCTACTTCAAATGAATTTAAGTTGTACGAATTATTAAACAAATCATATTATATTTTATTGTAAAACTAAACTAATATTTATTTTTTATTAATTTAGCACAATGGACTATTTTTTAATAATTTAAATTTATCGTGAAAAAAATTAATTTTTAATTTTAAGAAAATTGCAATTCACGAATACTTGAGATATATAACTATTTGAAAAATAGTGTATGAGACGAGAATGAAGGTTTTCACAGTATTGTAGCGCTTAAGCCAGAAATTACATTAATTTTTATCCTAATAGCCGTTAAAAGGGTGATTTTGATCCGAGACTAACACATTGGAATCTTTAGATTCTTACGAAATGATATGATTTTTATAGATAGAAATCTAGTTTAATATCATGCCAATTGGGTGTGTACTGAAATGGATGAGGTAAATTTGATGGGAGATAAAGAGATACTTGAAAAATTGATCAAGGAACTTAAAATTAATAAATTTAAACATGGTAGGCATTCAAAATTTGTAATGGGAAGATTAATAGAGTTGAATTTATCAAATAATCAATTAGCCAGGCTACCAGATAGTATTGGCAAATTGAGCAATCTGACTTGGTTGAATATATCAGATAACCAATTAACCGAGATCCCGGATTTTATTGGCAATCTGAGCAATCTGACTTGGTTGAATATATCAGATAACCAATTAACCGAGATCCCGGATTTTATTGGCAATCTGAGCAATCTGACTTGG
>DAOUUM010000194.1 GCA_030668165.1 Candidatus Heimdallarchaeota archaeon | reverse complement strand
TGAGAATAACTATGTCTCAGGAACCTCTCTAGCAATTAATCTTGACAATTCTATGTTTAATTCAATAATAAATAATTTCATGGAATCAAATGAGAATGGAATAAATCTATGGCAATCAAGAGAAAATATCATTGAGGGAAACGAGATATACAATGGATGGGTTGGAATTAAAGCTGAAAATGAACAAGATATGGTTTGGATGAGATTCTACGAGAATGTCACCGCTACGGTGAGAGATACTATAGTGTGGCAGGCATCATTTATAGATGCAGATGAAGGTCTGGTATGGCATTATCGTGATAATCTAGAGGTTTCACTCAGTCTCGATGGAGTGCCCGTATATGTTGATATCTGGGATGTATATCCTGATGAGGAAGGTCAATGGAGATTTGATATGGAATTCATCTCAGAACCCCTTCCAATTGGAGAACATGTTTTTGAGACCCACTTCTTCCTCGAAGGAGAGGAGATTGGCTCTGCTTACGGCTATGTTACAGTACTTGAGAATGAAATTGTTAATATTCGTTTCTGGGAAGATGCGACCATAACCATTGGAGATCAGATTGCATGGGGGGCAACCTATGGGGATGCTGATCTTGTAACACTTGAGGAATTCCTACCATTATCAGAAACTGTACTCTCGATTAATGGAGAGCTGGTTGATCTGATTTACTCTGAGATTTACTTTGATGAGGAATCTCAGCAGTACCGCTTTGATATAGAATATCTGACTGAACCACTGGATATTGGTGAATATGTTTTTGAGACTCACTTCTTTGAGGATGGAATCGATCCATATGGTGCCTTTTTTGCTGTTGTAACTGTATTGCCAGTATCCATAGATGACAATAATTATTTCACAAATAATTATATCGCAGGTACTGAACAGGGATTACTACTTCATAATTCTAATGGAAATTATATTTCTGGAAATACTATCGAAGGTAACTGGGGAGATGCAATAATCACCAGCTTATCACACAGGAATGTTTTCACCGAAAATACTCTGCAATATAATGATAGAAATGGAATGTATATTGTTGGTGATGATAATATTATCATGGGGAATATCATACGATGGAATGGTAATGGAATAGGAATCTATGATGGTTCAGATAATACAGTCATGTATAACGATATCTTCCAGAATTGGAATACGGGATTTGAAATATTTGGTGCTTCGAGTACCTTTGTATCTGAGAATATATTCCACGAAAATGTTTGGGGATTATATGTTGCTAATTCAGAAAACACTGTAATTCATTTCAATGAAATTTATGATAATTTTGGAGATGGTATACATCTTGTAGAATCACCAAGAACCACAATCTCAGATAATATGATATCTGGAAATTGGGGTGCTGGTATCTGGGGCTACAGAGAAACCACAGCCTATCTATATTTCCTAGATAGTATTTCAGCAACAGATCAGCAAAATATCTTCTGGTTTGCTGATTCATCTAGTCAAGATGAGGGATATATATTCTATGAGCACGATAATATAGTGATAGATCTACGAATAGATGGTAATCCCGTGGAGGTTGAGATATCTGAAGTGTGGTTTGATGATTGGGATGAAATATTCCGATATGAAATCACATACAATTCAGAACCTCTCGCATTGGGTGATCATATATTTGAGGTTAGCTTCTTCTTGGAAGGAGAATTCGATTTATATTTCGAAGCCTTTGTGAATGTTGATGCTGCTGAATCGGGAATAGATGAGAATGTGATAACTGGTAACTATCTGGGCAATAATGGCTGGGTAGGTATCGGATTAGAGAACATTGAAGTTGCTGTGATTTCCTCAAACGAAATTGAGAACAATGGTGGCCAGGGAATCTGGATCGGACAATCAAGTCAGATCGAGGTCAGCAATAATGCAGTCTGGTCCAACTGGGCAGATGCAGGCATCAACTTCTATATGACAACAGACTCCTACATCATCGGAAATGAGGTCTTTGAGCATGGTTCCACTGGTATCGTTCTGGAGCATTCATATGGTAATCAGATCCTGGAAAATGAACTCTACAATAATGATATTGGAGTCATGGTCTTTGAATCCAGTGAGAACACAATATCATCCAATACCATATATTATAGCAATGTAGGTGTTTTATTCATAGGATCCAGTTTCAACATGATTTCCATAAATCACATCTTTGAGTGCTACGGTGGTGGAATAGGTCTACTACAGAACTCAAATAACAATATGGTTAACTTCAATGAGGTTCATGATCTCTTTGGCGAGGATGGTATCGGTGGATGGGATTCACATGATAATAGCATCATGTTCAACGAGATATACAACACAGATGATGCCATACTATTCAGATATTCCACTAACAATCAGATCACGGATAATATAATCCATGACAATGCACGTGGAATAGTCCTAACATCAGAACCCTTTGAGCCAGTACAGATGAGATTCTATGAGGA
The DNA here is from genome assembly GCA_030668165.1 of Candidatus Heimdallarchaeota archaeon. GTDB lineage: Archaea > Asgardarchaeota > Heimdallarchaeia > Heimdallarchaeales > Kariarchaeaceae > JAJRQD01. The sequence continues at coordinate 3,622 of DAOUUM010000194.1, read as the reverse complement.
TATCACAATTAGCGATGTTGATAGTATCTTCTGGCAGGCTTCAATTTTGGATGAAGATGAAGGATTTGTCTGGGATTATCATGATCATATGCTAGTTGAACTGACTGTGGATGGCGAACTAGTTGATGTTGAGATAACTGATGTCTGGTTTGATGAATGGGATGGATTGTTCAAATATGATATGAATTATTTCTCAGAACCACTTGCAGTGGGTGAGCACTTCTTTGATGTGAGATTTGTCCTTGAAGGTGAATTTGAAATGGAATTCTCAGCACTAGTAACTGTTATTCCCAATGAATCCAGCTCCTATGACAATATAATTCACATGAATCTTATATCTGATACTGAATTCAATGGAATCCATCTGTTTGGATCTGTTGACAATGTCATATCAAAGAATGAAATCACCAGAAGTGGTTTTGGTGCAATTGCACTCTTTGACTCCAATTACAATCTAATCCACAAGAATGTTGCTTATGATCATAGCCTCGGTATTATTTTCCTGTCCTCATCTAATCATAATCAGATTTCTTCAAATAAACTTGAAAATGGATATGCAGGCATTTATCTTGCCTCATCACATGAGAACACTCTATTGAAGAATGAGATATCTCATAATGAGAATGCAGGAATAGAGCTACATGAATCCAATTATAACAACATCATGCTAAATGATTGTGAGGAAAATGGAATGGACGGCATATATTTACTGGAATCCAATAATAATACTATTTTCAAGAATGAATTATCTGATAATCAATATGGTGGTGTTACGCTTGAATCGGAGTCAAATGATAATACTATCAAATCTAATGATATTGAGGGTAATTACGTAGGAATTCTATTGTTATTATCGAATTCTAATTCTATCGATAAAAATGAGTTAGAAGAGAATTTCTTTGGTATTGCTTTTGTAGAATCTGATTGGAATACCATCAATGATAATGAAATTGAGGGCAGTGAGTATGGTATCTATCTGTACTATTCCAGTGATAATACCTTCTCCAAAAATAAGTTTGAAGATAATACAACTGATTGGCTTATAATTGAATAATCATTGAAAATATAATATTGGATATATAATAAATACGAACTAAAAATCAAAATAATCAACTGATAAGTATTGAAAATCAATAATTGTTAATATTTCATCTTGATGACTTTAATTTCCTCAAGCATGGATAGTATTGTTCCAACCTCTGAGGGGAGAAATATCTGGTTATACTGGAGAGATAGTAGGGCTGATATTTTTACTAGATCAAAACCAATCAGATTCATTAACTCAAATAATAGACCACCATGGCCTCCAACTTTATCATTGAATTTTATATAATCCTTGTTTTTTTGCAAACCATCCAATCCATCCATACTGTATGATAATGGCCCCTCAAAATTACGCTGATAAACTGGATTTTTTATATCTACATTTTTATCTCCAATTTCACATTCATCAAATAAGCGATCTAACATTGATTTTTGTGATAGATACCAGTAGGTTAATTCATTTATTGCGTGTTCTGTTTTAATTTTTAGTGAGGAATCTTGACCGATATTTTTACTGATGCTCTTTATTATCTGTTCTTCATAATATACTGCATTCTCAATCAAATCATAGGCAAATAACTGGTTTTCAACCTCATCCTCGGCTAATACAGCATTTAACAAAGACAAGGTCTTCCCAAACCGTTTGTACTTACCTTCTTGAATCATTCCCCATACATTATTGAGTGTATTATCGAGATCACTTATTGCAATCACGGTACACATGCTTATGGCAATAATTCTCTGCATTTCTGTCGGATCCACATTGTCAATGATATCCAGGCTTGTATGGTGGAACATATCATTATGTCCAAACATCACACTTGGAATGCCAAAACAAGAATCAGCAGATATCAGATGATCGGATCCACCATCAAATGGACCGATTCTGTATCTCATGGGCATTTTTGTTCCCTTAACTGAGACTCCCTTTGGATGATCTGCAATAATTTTGGTGAAATATGCAATCACATCATTGAGTATCGATGGGGTTGAATGTGGGGCACTTGATACTTGAAAGGGAAAACCAATGGAAACTGGGCTCTCTCCAATCATATCAAGATTGATAGCTGCGATCGCCTTTTTCCACAGATGCTCAAATTCCTTGGCAAATGGCACAGTACCATGGAACTCAGGCATCCATATGAAACGAATGGTGTGTTTGGGAGGATCAATCACTCCCTCCTCGATCAATGTATAAAATGAACGGGCAATTTCCAATATCCCTGCGGATCCACTTGCATTATCATTTGCACCTGCAGCTGGATGGCATAAGTGAGCCATTAATATAATCTCCTCATCTGGGAATTTTGTTCCTTAAATTGTGGTTGTCAATACTTCGAGATCACCATCGTATAGTTTAGCATCCAATTTTGCATGTACTTTTACAGGACCATCCCTCAATAATTTTTTAAGATTCATAGCCTGATCAAGGCTTATACTGAATCCAAATTGCACACTCTCCCTGGTTTTGCTATTGGGCCAGAAACCATCATACCGGACCATATCAGGGTATCCTGCAGCTCTTTCCGCATCAGGATAGATAATGCAACCAATTGCTCCGGATTGTTTCAGCCATACTGGCATGTCTCCACGGGTTGATCCTGACATGAGAACAATCTTACCTTCTGCTCTCTTGTAATCCTCTGGTTTGTCACCGACACCAATATCTATGATTTCTGCTGCTATATCACAGCCCTCACTATGGGTCACCACACTCATGGGCAATTCATCAAAAGAAACCAAAAATTCTCTTTTGGGTTCAACAATCCAGAGTGAAGCTGAGTTGATCATCCATGAGATTGGTGTCTCCCATTCCCAAAATTTGGTCTTTCCATCAGCAGGATATTTATGAATTGTTGCATCATCAAAACCTATCTGTTGTAGCTCCTGCAATATTTCTACAGCTGCATCATGAAAGCCAGGAGATCCCTGTATCCTGTGTTTCAGTGAGATACGGGATACCCAATCCCATGCTCTTTTTCCACTTACCTGATTCAGAATATTGTCAATCAAAGAGTTAATCTCAACAATTTTTTTCATTATCTCTGGGAAATAATATGCGAATATGAAAATTGTGTGCGAGGTAATAGGTCTTAGTAATTCAAGAATTAAAAATACACCATATAATAATTATACGAGAATATCTCACTCAACTTCATTTTGAATTTCTAAATCACCATATTATTATATAAAAGAATCAATGTCAAATTATGCCTTCAGAATTTAAATTATCAAGGAATCACTATATAGTCTTGCTAATTATATTCACTGAAGTGCTTGGTTTTACTCTAGCCATACCTGTTATTCCATTTTTAGCACTCTCGTTGGGGTTAAATCCTTTTGAGATAGGATTGATTGTATCCTCCTTCTCTCTTGCTCAACTAATTTCTAGTCCAATAATTGGTAAATTAAGTGATCAATATGGCAGAAAACCTCTTTTGATAATATCTCAAATCTCAAATTGGATAACGAAAAAACAATAGAAGTAAAAAACATAAAGCTCATGAAAAGTATCCTAACACCAAATGGTCCGATATATGAAGATGTAGAGGTTTTTTAGATGTTTTCAGGAATTGTC
>DAOUUM010000090.1 GCA_030668165.1 Candidatus Heimdallarchaeota archaeon | reverse complement strand
GGCCAATTCAAGGTACTCATCCCGTTTATCAGGATGATACTTCAACACGTACAGCACATATTCCAGATCGATACTGTGTCTTCCTGCAATCTTAGAGATCACACCCGTCGCCTGAGCCTTGTCGTGCAGATCATCAGATAAATATTCCTGAAAAGCATAGGACAGAGTTTTTGTATCCTCGTTGATTAAATCAATTTTTTCAGTGGTAATTCTCCTGCTAGTATCCTTATTTGAGATCTGATCAATCTCCGCGCTGTATCTATCCTTGCTCCTTCGGGATAATCTGTCATCCTCAATATAAACTCGTTCATCCTCAGATTGCTCATCCAGGATTGTTACCAGTTCTCTCACCTTATCTGCCATTTGAAGAATTCCACCATCGGTCAGAGAATGGTTTCCAATCTTATCGTGTTTGAATTTATTATCTCTCACCTCCATCTTTCCATCATCATCTATGAACACAAAATATTTTTCATTTCTATCAAACCAATGAGTGCTTATTACCTGGCTAATTTCTGGAAGGGTCGTGTCCAAGATGTAGGTTTGCGGCTCATTAAAATTAACTAAAATTACCCGGTCATCCTTCAATACAAGAATTAGCTTCTTACTGTCATAATCCTGGATTAAATAAGCATCTTGAATTAGGAATAAGAATTCATGACTTGACATTCTCTCCTCAAATGCAATTGACCACAAAGAAAAATATCCGGGTTCTGTAACAACTCCTATCTCACCTGTTAAGGGAGCCACACAACCAAATATCACTCGTTCACTAATAGGAATTTCCTGCACTATAATTTTGAGTTTGGGATCCACACAGTAGGCTGCATTTCCCATAAAGGCATACACATATTTGAAATCCAAAGGTGCAGCAATATTGACCACAGGGTCATCAACCGGAATTGCCTCACCAAATTCATTGAAGGTCAGGTATCTGAGCTCACCTTTTTTCTCTCTATCTTTAAGATTCCATATCTCAATACAACCCTTGGTTGTACCTAGATAGACTGTATCAGTTCCGGTTTCAAGTAATACCGAATAAAATGGATCATCAGAAGAGATACTAAAAGAGATCAAGATTGATATAGTTCTGTATTCGCTTTATTTTTAGCTTTTGGCAAATCAAGTCGGTTTTACGAATTAATTTTATAATTCTCAATCAACCATTGGTAAGAATCACGTATTTGTTTATCAGGATCCAGTTCTAGGTTCCTAATCAATGCTTTTAGTTTACTGACCTCATTATCCAATTCAGATTCATCCTCAATCTCACTTTCAAATTCCACATATTCACCAATTTTTTCAATATTATCAAGGGTAATAATTATATTATTTATCCTCCAGTATTCTCTTTGTTTGTAAACTGAACCCGATTTCTTAAAATCCAACTCATCAAGTACATCCAAGATATTATCATAATTGTCGATTTTAATATTGATTTCTTTTCTTGATTTTGATTCTTTATTTAATTTAGGCCCTTTATATGTCATTATGGTCTCAGTGTTGGTGGATCTGATTCTAAGTGTTCTGTCCTCAGCAATGAAGTCTCGGTTGGGATGTTGGAAATAAATATCATTGTTTACTTCATTCTTAATAAAATCAGCATTCAGTTTCTTAAGTTGCTTTCTGACAGAATTGTGGTCTGCTTTCAGTTTAATCTCTACTTCAATCACTAAATTAACACTAATTAATCCTTATAAAAACTTAGTCTGACTGAACTAATAGGTCTTTAGAACCAATCATCGATTGCTGATGTAATCCTCATTTTGGCTTTCCTTTCTAGAAATTTGAATGTTTGTGAGATCATTTTTTTCATATCCAAGGCAAAATAATTATTAGATTGCTCAATCACAAGTATGGACCCCTTTATTGCGACTATTCTTCCTCCAAATTCTTTTCCAGCTTTGGGAACTATCTCTGTGATACTCTGAGTGAAATTTAGATCCCCATAATACTTTCCTAATTCTATAATTTCTGCAGGAATAAAGTGTTCACCTTCAACACTTGACAATACTTCTCTTGCAATAGGTGAAATTTTCTCAACCTTATCATTGATTCTCTTGATTGCTTCATTCCTTGGAAGGGGTTTGAGATTTTTAATCTTGTATGAATTTCTCACCTGCAAGACAAGTCCCAATTCACTAGCACCCCTTGTTTCTATTCTTCTCGCCTCCAATCCCTTTGTTTTGGCAATGATTGCTGCGTAGTCGCTTCCCTGTTCCAAGAATCGTCTGAAAGAACCAAGACTGACCCCAATTTTTAGCTTATCAGCAATACTGGTGAGGTATACCTTGGTTTGTGGAGGTTCACAATATGCTTTTGCGGTAAGTGGATTTGGTATGCAAATATCACCTGTGCATGTCATTCTACAATTGAAAAAACTGTGTTGTCTGCACCTGAAACACTGCTTAAATTTCTGATCCACTCTATTTTCCTTCGTAAATTCAGGATTATCTTTTTTGTTGTTTGTAATACAAGAAATCCACTTACTGGTCTTCTCCTCCACCCCGATACAGAGTTTTTGATCCAGAAAGGCAATGTTTATTTCCTCACCAGGTACAATTTTGTGCAAATTCTGCTTCTCTTGACCCTTTGCAAAGTAAAGAATGTTGGCCTCTACGGGCTCTGTATTCCACAAGACCTTTACAAAGATATTCTCAGTAATTTAACAACACCAAAGAAACTGAATAAGGGGAGAAAATAAAGTAACTGATCTTGTGAAAATCTAATGAATTATTTTTGATAAGAAGAAATTACGATGATATATCCGAGGTAGTCCCTCTGATTTTCTCAATGGCTATAGATGCAACTCTTACCAGTTCAGACGGGCAACCTTCCTCTTTAACGATTTCATATAATGGATCAATAGCCTCTTCATTTTTGAAGGCCCCAAGAGTTTCAATGGCTGTTTTCCTAACTAGTTCCTCCTTATCATTTCTTGCAACTGATATAATGTCCTCAATAATTGATTGATCTGCTATCCATGTCAGACTTTGGATGGCTGAAATTCTTGTCCAGAGATAGGTATCTGTGAGCATAGCCTTAACCAAGTAAGGAATGACCCTTTTGTCTCTGATTCTACCCAATCGAATAGCAGCTGCTTTCCTTGTCTCAGGATGTCCATACTTGAGTTCATCCACAACGTTTGAAATATCATCTTCGACTGACATGAACGTATATTCACGTCCTCTTATTTTAATGTATTCTGATATCATGTTGGGGATTGTATATACGAAATAAGTTTAAACTGATATCTTATCAGTTTCAAATAGGTCTACTTAGATTCTAACATGAATTTCTAGTTATACCATATGTAATGTAGTCGACCATACAATTCAAAATATGAATTAATTCAAACTAAATATAAGATAGCGCCATTTATAATTTCGGCACATCATAGGTGAACTGGACCTTTCCTTCAATATTAGGTTCGCTAGCAAAATCAAATTTAAATCTAATAGAATGCTGAAAGGTGTTGAACCTTGTTGATCTGATAAGAATATTGTCCACTTGTACAATGAAATCAAGGATGATTATTCATTCAACAAATAGTAACTCTATCACTTAATTTATAGAGCATAGTTAATTAATTAAATTGAGGTCCTTGTTGACCTCATGGTTTATTTATGTCTAGCAATCCATTAAGCGACCTTGTTGAGGAACAAGAATCAAAATTTTTCCAGCTATTTAACCAATCTGGCGGACGATTATCATACGAAATTAAGTCCGGAGAGAAAGGAGAATTCCTGGAAGTTAAGGTACTAAATGAAGAAGCTAAATTAGCTGGTATAGCATGGTTTTTTGGTATGAAACGAGCATATATTGAAGATGTTCGTCTACTTGTTGCTAGAAAGGAAAGCCAAGGTGCTAACATGGTTTTAGTAGCTCTCGATGGAACAACTAGTGCTGGTAAGAAATTACTTCGTGAAGCTAAAATCCCAATTATCAAGAGTTTGGATGAGATTAAATCAGCACCCAAGAAGAAGAAAAAGACCAAGAAGCAAGCTGATAAAGTTGAGGAGGAATTTAGCGTTGATGATGATGTAAATATCGCTGATTACGCCGACTCCCCATTGATTAAAATTGCAGAAAGGTTAATCAAAAGGCGAGAACCTGAATTCATCAATGTTAGACATGCTAAGGGATTTGAAGATGAGACAAATGACGTTATTGGTTTATCCTCTAGGAAGGCAATACTTGCTTATTACAGGACTGTTGAAACAGATTCTGTAGGAGTAAAGTTTGTTAGACAATTTTTAACCACAGTCGAGAACTTTGAAAATATTCCAATTGGAATTATTGGTAGGGATAAATTCACTCCCAGTGCAAAGAAAGAGGCTACTGAACGTAATATTATTCTGGTGTCTGAAAGAGAGATTAAAGAGACCAAGGGAACTGAAGAACTACAAAAATTAAATGATAGATTGATTGAAGGAGCAAGAGAAATTCTAATTCAAAGAAATTTCGAAATTGTAACAAAAACTACGCCTGAATTCATGAAATTGATAGCTGGTAGTCAGTCTCTAGGTACTTACATTCTAGCAGAAAACAAGAAAAAGGTAGCGGAAAACAAGAAGAAGGAAGCAATTATTGTGCTTATACCCTTTGAGGAAGTGGTAAGAGTCGCTACTGTCAGGGAATTTCACGATCAGATGCTTGATTTAGAGATCACAGAGGGTATGTTGATACCCTTGAACAGGTTTACCTACACAGCAGAACGTGAAGCCCGTAATTTCAGTATAGCAGTATTGAGGAAGAACCATCCGGTCTTCAATATCTTTAGTCACGGTTTGGTACCAGAACACCAAATTCTTACAAGAAATGAGATTGATGAGATACTTGTTCATTACAATGCACAAATATCTAATCTACCAAAATTATTCGAGGATGATCCAGCAGCAATTGCTGTCAACGCACAGATTGGTGATGTGGTCAGAATATTAAGATCGCATGATAATTTTATGTACAGATTGGTTATTCCACGAGTTGAGGCAGGTGTTACCGCAGAATCAGTTATGGCTGATCTGATGGTGGACAGACGTAAGAGACTAGGAAAGAAGAAATAATATTAGATAATTTATAGTCCTTCCAAAATATTTAGTATAATCATTTTATATCTCAATTTATGCTGAAATTCAATTCACGTAGATCTCCCGTTTATGGCAAACGAGGTATTGTTAGCACCTCTCAACCCCTTGCAGCAGAGGCTGGCATGAGAATACTGCAAAAGGGTGGAAATGCAGCCGATGCAGCTGTGGCCACCGCAGCAGCTCTGAATGTCACAGAACCAACTTCCACTGGTATAGGAGGGGATTGTTTTGCTCTATTCTATGATGCAAAAACCGAAAGAGTATATGGTGTAAATGGTAGTGGTCGAGCTCCTGCAGCCCTTGATCTAGAAAAAATAAGAGAAGATGGATTTGAGGATGGTTTGCCACGATTTCATCCCCATACCGTCACTGTACCAGGTGCAGCTGCGGGTTGGATTGATACAATTAAAAAATTTGGAACAATGGAGATATCTGAAATATTACAACCCGCAATTGAGTTGACAGAGGGATATCCAGTGAGTCCTATAACTGCAAGTGCCTGGAAAAGGGGGACCACTCAATTAAATAATGGACCAAATGCAGGTGAGATGTTGATCAATGGAGAGGCTCCCAAGGCTGGTCAATTGATGAAGATGCCCAATTTGGGCAGAACATTCAAGGAACTAATTGAACATGGAAAATCTGGATTTTACGAGGGTAGAATTGCTGAGAGCATTGTGGAATTACTAGGTTCTATGGGTGGCGTAATGTCTATGGATGATCTGAAACAGCATTATTCAACATTTGATGAACCAATATCTGTTAATTACAAGGGTTATGATGTATATGAGATTCCTCCAAGTGGACAGGGAATCACTGCACTCATTGGATTAAATATACTCGAGGAAATGGAGATAGAGAAGAATGATCCATTATCAATCGAGTACTATCATATCATGATTGAGGTTATGAGATTGGCATTTGCCGATACTCGGTACTATGTGGCTGATCCTGAATTTGAGAATATTCCCATTAAGGAACTCTTATCAAAGGAATATGCTAAAAAAAGGGCTGGATTAATAAACCCAAGCAGAGCCTCAACCGACATTGAGAGGGGAAGTCCAGTTTCATCGTCAGATACAGTCTATCTTTCAACTGCTGACCAATATGGGAATGCCTGTAGTTTTATCAATTCCAATTACATGGGATTTGGAACCGGATTGATTCCCAAGGGTGCAGGTTTCACCCTTCAAAATAGGGGGCATAACTTTTCTTTGGATCCAAATCATCCGAACCGATTGGAACCAAAGAAGCGTCCATACCACACAATTATCCCATCTATGATTACTAAAGATGGCGATCTCTACGCAAGCTATGGGATCATGGGTGGATTTCAGCAACCACAAAGTCACATGCAAGTGGTATCGAACTTACTTGATTATAATATGGATCCTCAAACTGCTCTGGATCATCCGAGATTTTCTATTATGGACGGAACCGCAAAAGGTACAGTGGCCCTAGAAGAGGGTATTCCACTCAGTGTAATGAGCGATCTTGCATCCATGGGTCATAAAATAATGCCAAGGACTGGATCTTCCAGAATGATTTTTGGAAGAGGTCAAGTTATACTAAGAGACAAACATTCAGGAGTTCTAAGCGCAGGATCAGATCCCAGAGCTGATGGAATGGCAATTGCCTGGTAATTTAAAGATCAAAATCAGGTAGTTCTGGAATTTCGTCCTCCTCCTCATCCTTTTCATCATCATCAGTTTTTGAAGAATCAGTTGTTTCTACATCTTTAATTATAGCCCCAAGCGGAGTTGTTCCACTATCAGCACTTGTGACATTCTCCTCTGGTTCTTGTGACATTTTTCTTCTTCTTGCTAGGAGGGTTTGTAATTCGGTCATCTGATCCATTTCAGCAGGTTTTGCAGGAGCTTCCATGGGTGGTGGTCGAGATTCTTTGACAGCAGGTTTCAAATCAACATCCAAGTCCGGTGCTTTGTCTAGACTGGGTCCTGGGCTATCCAATTTTGGACCGCTCGCATTGAAATCAGGTCCACCAGATGGGGCAGTTGCACCCAGATTAGGGCCTCCTGTCATGGGTGTGCTTATTACTGGTGCTCCGGTTGTTGCCTGGGGCATTCCCGCATTGGGCAATCCAACCGAGGGTGCCCCAGCAGGTTCTATCTCTCCAGGACCATCTTTCGGTGCTGTCGGTGAGGGTGAACCACTTGTCTCACCGTATACTCCTCTAAATGAGATAATAGAACGTATGGCTTGTGTGGGTGTGAGTCCAGTGTTTCTGATGTATTCCATATCCTCAGGTCTGAGTTCCACAGTGACAGAAAGCTGATTATCTCCACTTACAGATGCAAGTTTTTGTTTATTTGCTGAAAGTTGTTCAAACTCTGGCAATTCTCCGAGCATATCAATACTCTCCACACCCTGTTCATTTAGAATATTTGAAATGATGTTCAGTGCTGATTCTGGTCTTTTATATCCCCCAAATCTAGCCACTGCGGTAATATCACGGGTAATCCAGTAATGCTGGAGCAAAGCTCTTTTCCTGAAATCAGTTGCAGTCCATCTATCAATGGGATCTTTATCTTTCTGTATCCTGCGTAACCAGTTGGAGATTGAGGCGTCACTCATCTTTTTCTTAGCCTTACCCTTGGTAATGAAATAATATGCTGATGGTGAGAGTTGTCTTCTCCTCCAACGTTCATATATTTTTAAGAAACCACCAGTCCTTCTAGGTAGGAGCAAAACCCGGAATTCATCCTCTCCACCTCTTAGGGTTACCTGTCTAGCCTCAAGGTCAACATCAGACATGGTCAAGTTGATAATCTCATGAATTCTAACCCCAGTAGCATAGAGAAATTCTAATATTGCCCGGTCTCGTATGTGCTGGGTTCTTTGTAATAATATCTCAAGATCGCTGAGAGTAACTATCTTTCTTCCAATTATTTGTTTAGATTGTGTACTTCTTGTTCTTTTGGCTTTTGGCTTCTGTTCATCACCAAGTTGTTGGATAACACTTTCTGCCCTGTCTTTAGGGGCATCAACCACGATTCTTTCTCCAGTTTCCCTCTCATATTTTACCAGTTGGATCACTGGATTTTCTCGCTTGAATTCTCCAGCATCGATTAATACCCTGTAGAATGTGGATAAAACACTTCTAGCGTATTTTGTATCATCAGTTACAATGAATTTCAAAATATCAAGATAATCAGCATCCCATAGACTCTTTTTGTGGACGAGAAGAAATTCCATGAACTCCTCTATAGAAACCTGATATTTGGCCCTAGTACTTGGAGCCAGTCTGTTAAATTTTCTGAAAAAATCTAATGCCTCTTGGTTCTTTACCTCATTTTTTTTTCGACGGGAGAAAGGACGAGGTGACATCAGTAATCAACTTATTATTAGATTTAACCATATTAAAACTTCTGTAACAGATATGATTCAAGTACAACTAACTCAACACAATTCAAGGCTTCTATAACTAAGAATCTAACATTGGAAATCCAAGGTTCTGAGCTGCTTCATGAATTGCATCAGTAATAAGGGCCTCTTTCCATCCTGGGACGTTCCTATCTTGATCTTCAAGATATTGTTTCAATTTCCTATCTACCTCGATCTGGGCAATCACCGTTTTCAGATCCACAATCTTGGCCTGCTGTGAAAGAAATCTTTCCACTCTCTTGTATATCTCATCCTCACGATCCACATCTAGAATATCTGAAAATTGATCAGATTCTTCTTCTTCATCTGCTTCCCCTTTCTGCTTTTTCATCAATCTTGAAGCCTTGGTTGGGGTAACCATCTGTTGTGAATCAATTAATCTACCAATCAATGAATTGAAGGTATCTTGAAGAGTAGCAAGCCTGATCT
>DAOUUM010000150.1 GCA_030668165.1 Candidatus Heimdallarchaeota archaeon | reverse complement strand
CATCAAGAGTGCATTGTATTCGGATTGTTCCAGGTATATGGGTTTGATCTGGGTCCCAAACAGTTTCTCGTAGTCCTTGGAGAAAACTGATAACTTGTCAAGAACAAATCCAGCAAAATTGAATATGATAAAAATTACTACTAACCCTATTGATACGTTCCAAACTGTCAACTCAACTATGTCAGTCACCCCAATGGCGATGATAGCATAGAGGGTGGTGTTTATTATACCTACCAGGGGGGCTAGATATTTGTAGGTGGAAGAGATTCTCCACATCTGTCTCACTGAAAAATTTCTTAAGAATTCACTCATGATTATTGAAACAAAAATTATTATTTAAAATCAATTGAATGCTAATGACTTTTCAGTGAATGTGAATCAAAATGTGTATTTTTGTCGCGTTATGAGTACTTCAAATTATTCCAATACAATCAATGTTGATTGATGTCATAAAAATGCAACTGAAATATTTTTCTAGGTGAGTGGGTGAGAGAAGTTTACTAGCGCCAGCATTAGGTATGCTGCCATGGCAAGGTCAATTGGGTGGACCATACTTATTTGATCCAGATTGATATTTACTTGCTTGGATACTATACATATCGCGATTTGTATTGTCATGACGGGTTGAGATCGGTGAGGTGGCAGCAGATTGTTGAAAGATCTAGCAAGATTCCTGGATGAATTATTTGTGGGTGCTAGTAATTGCATAAGATTTTGAGGTGAACTAGTGTCGATAAGTACAAGTGCTGATATTTTTGTAGCCGACAACTCAAAGGATTCCACATTGTTCCAGAATGAATTGTAGCGATTCAGGTGAAAATAATTGGAGTGAACATGAAGGTATATCATTTTGAATCCCATTTGGAATGTTGTTGATTTTGTTAATTAATAATAGGCATTTTTTGATGAAATATTTGCCTAAAAATATCGGATTTGGTGCATTGAATTTGCGCTTTTTTGATTATATACATATCTAATCAATAACATCTAACCTATATGTATTAAATAATTTGTTTACCATTAGATATCACATATTGCCCTGTAAGGGTAAAATATGAGGAAAAGATTAAATCGCCTGAATATGTGATTATTTCGAGATAGGAGCTCAATTACCAATTTTAATGTAGTATATCATCCAGAGGGAGAATTTGACCTAAAAAGATGTTCGATATCGAGGGGGATATTTACACTACTGTTATTTTTTGTATTAGTTATGACTGATAGTGGTACTAGATACAAATGATACATAATATGATTGAAATTTAAAATAATATATTTTAGATGGATTTGCGATAATACAACATACCACTAAATCTGATTAATACCAACCTTGATAACGGTCTTATAAAACAAAAAATCAATTGTAATATTAATCAAATATTATATTAAGTTATATATAGGATAAATAACTATAAAATACAAATTTGACCTATAATCATAGGATAACAAACGGCGTTATTATTACTGTAATCCATACCAAATAGCGCTAATTTTTATCGAAAAATGAGGGCAATTAACCAATTCGGGATAAAAAATCCGTCTAAAAATATAAAAATTATTTGCTTATCGCCAAATAACACAAAAACATTGAAAAATACGATAATTCATTAATAAATACATGACCGCAATCAGAGTGATTATTTTTATATGCGACAATAATGGTAAAATTAGGGTTATAAGAACAGATAAATGATAAATAAATCCTAGTAATTCCTCTCGCAATTAATAATATAAATAAACAAATGATTAAATAATAAATTCGGTAAAATGTGGATTAATCATCGACTCTCTAAACTCAATTTTCGGAAGGTTTCGAAGATAATACCAAGTTTTTACTACATAATAAGTATCAAGTACACTTACCAATATTATATGCTAGAAATATTGTGATGATTCATCCATCACAAAATATTCACTAATAATCATTCATCACTAGTATTTTTTTCCAGGAAAAAATATTTTCAAATATTTTAGTATCGATAATTACTATACGACATAATTTTTTCAAGAAAATTTATTCTTCTTCACCAAACTGAAATCAAATTTTGAAAAAATATTTTTGAATCAGCAATTATTTTTTTGGATAGCTAGATATTTTACCTGATCTGGATATCGCGACTAATGAAAAATATTTCTCACAACCTAAACATGCCACCAAAAACTTGACCAGGTGCAGCAACTTGACAACAATTGCATTCTCTATTCATATAACATGGTAAATTACAAAATATGGCCACACTTGGATAAGCTTTTAGTACTCAAATTGCTTACGTTGCATACGGTTTTCGTGACGCAGGAATGCTCATGAAGAACAGAATTGTGGGTTGGATCATGAGAGGTTCTTGTAATCTCTTTTGATCCTTTTTTTATTCAATTTACTCTGATCTTTGGTATCCATTTTGGAACTTTGCTTCTGTACTCGATATATTCGTCACCATAGATCCTGATCAGGTCCATTTCCTCGTAGTTTGCCAGCATATTGTGGACCAGCCACTGGATCACATAGACAAACAGGGCTATTAGTGACACAGAGTTGACCAGACAGCCCAGGTAGATCAACATGGACCCCAAGTAGAGTGGATGCCGCACACGGGCAAGGATCCCAGCAGTAAGTAGTCCTGAGGATTGTTCTGATTCCACAAAGAGGGCCTTTCCTGCTGCCCTCATAAGATAAAAAGCTAGAAGAAATACTGGAATTGAGATGATAAATCGGACTATGCCGCTTGCATATGCATTTAACTGAGTAGAAAACTCAAATACAAAGGTATCAAGGCCCCAAACGATGACAAATCCAACACCTGAAACTATCTGGTATGGATGGGATCTGGGATGTTCATGGCCTTCAAGGTGCTTGTGATGACCCATTTGACTAAAATGGTTCAATTGCTAATATAATACTATGCAATAAAATATCTAATTCGGTCACAGGAAACCCTGTGGTTGCCCAATTTGTGTGGTAATATCTTATGAGAATGTGAAATTGTGCATTTGACCATCATGCTACTGAAATTCTGCTCGTATGGTTTTTTTAACGCGTAGCTTAATTAGAAATAGTTAGCAATAGACTGAGATATTTGGCACTTCCTCGTATTATCGCGTTTTACATACTTAATTCAGAACACAAACTGATCAAAAATCGAGCTTAGTATATAAAGACCATGCAATAATCCATGGTGATCCTGAAAATCCCCCCGTGTAGTTTTTATAACGCGTAAGAATAAATTAGATATTAATCAAAAATCTATAAAAATGGTCATTTCCTCGTACCAATTTCAAGGAATTCTAATATCAACTATAATGGCATTTCAAGCCCTGAAAAAGCCTTTCGTACATAATTTTAACAATATCTTTCACAATTTGATGACTTTTCACAGGTGATGAATTTATGAATATGAGACAATATATTCCTTCCTGGGATTGAGACTGTAGGCCTCAAGGAACCAGTTCCAGAGCTTTATTCTGGTCAGTTTCTCCAGGAGAAGAATAATTACGAAGATCAATGCAATTTTACCTTCTTACATATCATCGTCCAACTGTTGATCTTTTCAAGTGAATAATAGTTTATCAACCACTCATATCTACTTTATTTGATAAAAAGTACTGTTTATAACTCTATTATATGAGACAATATATTCCTTCCTGGGGTTGAGATTGTAGGCTTCAATGAACCGATTCCACAGATCCAGTTTTGTCAGCGCCTCGAGAAGCCGTATGATTATGAAGATCGCCACCCCGAGAATTGCGAGAAATGATATGAGAGCCATTGACTCGACATATTGTTGGGTTACAACCTCCTGAGGCTGGACTTCAGACACTGGGAGACCAAAAAAGCCTATTGTAGATCCGATAAGCAAGAAAAATAGAAAAAATATGTTTTTGTATTTCATTGTGTATCAAGAAGCAAATGCAGATATAAACATATCCAAACTTTAATTCAAAAAAATTGTACAAAATAATAAAATTATATCTAAAATACTGCGGTCTCAGGCGCTGTACAATTGAATATTAAGACTTCTTGAATTTTCAGATATCCATACAGCCTTGGAATACAATTTTAAGAGAGCTATATCTTGTCATTCAATGGCCTGTGAGAAATGTGGTGGCAAGGTGGATGAGGTTAGTAAGAACATATTTTTTTGTCGTGAATGTGGTGCCAGGCAAACAACTCCCGAGCTGCAGAAGCCAACAGGATTACTAAATCTGGTAATAGTTCTCAATTATGTAGTTGGGATCTTTATTGTTATTTTTGGGCTATTCTTCCTTTTTGCTTTTGGGATTATATACTTCGAAATTTTTTACTTCATTATCATCATCATACCATTCTTTATGGTTGGGATCTTATTCTGGGCCAATGCAGGATTGAAAAAATTTGATTCCTCCCAACGGAAAAATCTCATCATACTCTATATCCTGATTATTATTTTGATTTTTATTGGTTTTTCCTATATATCTATATTTTTACCTGCTTTTCTGTTGATTATGATTGGTCT
Organism: Candidatus Heimdallarchaeota archaeon; assembly: GCA_030668165.1. Classification (GTDB taxonomy): domain Archaea; phylum Asgardarchaeota; class Heimdallarchaeia; order Heimdallarchaeales; family Kariarchaeaceae; genus JAJRQD01. The sequence goes on along the minus strand of DAOUUM010000150.1, from coordinate 2,638 downwards.
TCATTATTATGTCCTCTATGTGCACAAACCGACGGTTGAGCTCTTCAAATAATTTGGATGATATCAGATTAAAATATATTGAATTATCCTTTTTGATCAGCTCTACAAGGCATCTTGGAATACAATTTAAAGCGAGCTATATCTTGTTATTCAATGGCCTGTGAGAAATGTGGTGGTAAGGCAGATGAGGTTAGTAAGAACATATTTTTTTGTCGTGAATGTGGTGCCAGGCAAACAAGCCCCGAGCAGCAGAAACCAACAGGCTTACTCTATCTGGTAATAGTTCTCAATTATGTAATGATGGTCATCTTTATAGCTTTTGGTGGATTATTATCTCTCTCCGGGCTTTTAATGGGTGGACTACCATTCCTCGCCTTTACTTTCTTGGGCATTATACTATTTTTTATGGCTGGAGTCGTATTTTGGGTCAATTTAGGATTGAAGAAATTAGATTCCTCCCGACGGATATATCCTATCATGCTCTATACCCTGATTACTCTTATACCTTTCATTGGATTTTTTGGCATATCTGTGATGATCTCTCCTGTTTTTGGGTTGATTTTGACTGGTCTTAATTTATATGCCCTCTATATGCACAAACCGACTCTAGAGCTGTTCATAGAAATAGATTAGAACATATTGAATTATCCATTTTGATCAGCTCTACATGGCATCTTGGAATACAATTTATAGTGAACCATATCTTGTCACTTAATGGCCTGTGAGAAATGTGGTGGTAAAGTGGATGAGATTAGTAAGAACACATTTTTCTGTCGTGAATGTGGTGTCAGACAAACAAGCCTCAAGCTGCAGAAGCCAACAGGATTACTAAATCTGATAATAATTTTCAATTATGTAATGATGGCCCTTTTTATTTTTTCTGGTGGACAATTACTCCTCTACTCTAGTTCCTTGGGCATTATACTATTTTTTATGGCTGGAGTCGTTTTTTGGTCCAATTTTGGATTGAAGAAATTAGATCCCTCCCGACGGATATATCCTGTCATTCTCTATGCCTTGATTACTGTTATACCTTTTATTGGAATTTTTGGCATATATATTATAATCTCTCCTGTTTATTGGTTGATACTGACTGGTCTAAATTTATATGTTCTCTACATGCACAAACCGACTGTAGAGCTCTTCAGACAAATTAAATAGATTAGAACATATTGAATTATCCATTTTGATCAGCTCTACATAACATCTTGGAATACAATTTATAATGAGTGAATTCTTAGTCGTTCATGGAATTGTGGTTGTTAATCCTCTATGCTCTATTCCTCCTCCTGGTGATCTCAGTTGCATCTGAGTTCCTTGCCAAGGGTGCTGTGATACTTGAACATCGATTTGGATCCGGATTTGTGGGATCTGTGATCCTGGGCTTTGTGACCATGTTACCAGAGCTTATCTTTGTACTGGTCGCAATCAGTGCAGGAGAGGTCGATATAGCCGTGGGATCTGCTGTGGGTGGAAATATACTGCTATTCACCATAGGATATGGTTTTGTCATCATACTGGCCTATGTCAAGCACGGGGAGGTAATCACCCTCAAACCCACCATGAGGGATGATCTGTGGTATCTCATAGTATCTGCATTTTACCTGCTGATCGCATCTCTGGACAATGTACTCACATTATTAGACGGAATTGTGCTCTCTGGGATGTATTTTGTTTTTGTGATCCATCAGTTTATTGAATCCAAAAAACTGGGTGAAGCTGGCCAGACACATGAGATCAGCAAGAAGAAGAAGATAAGGAGTGCAAGCTTCATGATACTGGGTGCAATAGCCATTGTAATCGCTGCAGAGCCCTTTGTACACAACATAACAGATATATCAGTGGAAGTGGGGGTATCTGCTCTGATCCTTGCTCTAATCGTCTCCCCCTTTGCCAGTGAGATGCCTGAGAAGATATCCGCATTCATACTCACCAAACGCTCCATGGTGGGTGCAGAGATGGCCATAGCCAATTTTATAGGTTCCAAGGTGCAGGCAGGTACACTTCTCTTCGGATCCATGATACTTCTCCACATATTTCTACCCAATGGTCATGATTCTTTGATTGTCAGCAATGCCATGTTACAGATTTTCTTTGCAGTGTTCACCACCATAGTTGGAGTTGCAATTACCTACGATCTCAAGTTAAAATTAAAGGAGGGGCTTTTAGTACTTGTTCTGTACGTGGTAACCCTCACTGTGATGATTGTAAACGAGTCATTTCACTTCATCTAGGTCTAAAAATATAGTATTGACCATCAATTAGTAATAATTGTTCATAATTTACTTGTTAACCTTTATTAGTACCCGTATTCCCCTGTTATTTGATGAGAATTGGTTATTTTGATGCCAAATTTTACCTGTACATGATTTTGTTTGGAATGGGAATAGGAGTGGCCAGGTGGCTATTAAATCTGGTTTTTGGACCCGTGGTTGCCACAATTGCGGTTCTTGCACTCTCTTTCATGGCATTTTTGGTGATTAGGACGAAATTCTACGAGTTAATGTTCAGAGGTGGCTCTCAGGAGGTTGTTTACACCCATGGTGAGGAATCTGATACCATATTCAAACTGGTAGTCTTTACCATAATCCTTTTTGTCCTTGCATGGCCCATATCATATCTCGTGAGCTACAATGAT